>NZ_JBSHDU010000055.1:0-56613 GCF_053616475.1 Streptomyces sp. NPDC055815
TGTGGGCAATCGTCCCGCAGGGCGGGACGGGTGGGCACACGGGACGGCGCCCTCAGCGGCGCCTCCGCGTTCCGCGCCTGGACCCGCACCACCGGCTCGCCGTCACCAGGGGTGCGGGTTCAGGCGCGGGAGCCTCTGGCGCCGGCAAGGGCGCCGTTCCGTTGTGCCCACCCGTTCCGCCCCAGCGGAACGATTGCCCACAACGGCGGGGTCAGCCGTCGTACTTGGTTTCCGGGGGGGTGTCCAGGGCCAGGCGGTAGCCGCGCTTCACGACCGTCTGGATCAGCTTCGGCGTCCCGAGGGCCGTACGCAGCCGCGCCATGGCCGTCTCCACGGCGTGTTCGTCGCGCCCCGCGCCCGGCAGCGCGCGCAGGAGGTCGGCGCGGGAGACGACCCAGCCGGGCCGGCGGGCCAGGAGGCCGAGGAGGGCCATCCCGGCGGGCGGGACGGGCCGCAGAGCGCCGTCGACGAGGACCGCGTGCCCGCGGACCTCGATCCGGTGCCCGGCGACCGGCAGGACCCGCGCCCGCCCGGGAAGCTCCCGGCAGAGGAGCTGGACGAGCGGCCCGAGCCGGAAGCGCTCGGGCTGGTACGTGTCGATGCCCTCGGCCTGGAGCGGCAGCGCCGTCACGGGCCCCACGCACACCGCGAGCACGTCGTGCCGGAGCGCGGCGACGAGTGCGTCCCGTACCCCCCGCTCCGCGGCCCGGGAGAAGAGGGAGGCGGCCGCCGGCGCGCTGGTGAAGGTCACCGCGTCGAGGCCGCGCGCGAGGGTCACGTCGAGGAGCCGGTCGAGCGGCCCGAGGTCCTCGGGCGGCATCCAGCGGTAGACGGGGACGCCGACGACCTCCGCGCCGCCCGCCGTGAGGGCCTCCACGAAGCCGGGCAGGGGCTCCCCGTGCAGCTGGAGGGCGATCCGGCGGCCGGCGACGCCTTCGGCGAGGAGCCGGTCGAGGACCTCGGCCATGGACTCCGAGGAGGGCGACCAGGACTCGGTGAGTCCTGCGGCCCGTACGGCCCCCTTGACCTTCGGGCCCCGGGCGAGGAGCTCCACACGACGCAGCACGTCGAGGAGCTCCTCCCCGTACCCCCAGCCCTCCGCGGCCTCGATCCAGCCCCGGAAGCCGATCGCCGTGGTGGCGACGACGACGTCCGGGGCGTGGCCGACGAGTTCCTTGGTGGCGGCGAGGAGCTCGGTGTCGTCGGCGAGGGGGACGATCCGCAGGGCGGGTCCGTGGACGACGGCCGCGCCGCGCCGTCGCAGCAGCGCGATCAGCTCGTCGGCGCGGCGTGCCGCGGTGACGCCGACGGTGAAGCCGGCGAGGGGGCCGTGTTCTTGCTCGTCCATGGGGCCTGAGCCTGACGGGGACGCGTGACGGTCTCGGTTCGCCCGTATTTCCTGGTCGTTACGGTCCGCGCCGGGCATGGGGGGTCACACCCGGGCGTAGCCGGACCGGGACTCCGGCTCCGTGACCGCGGCGGCGGTCTCGGGGACGGCGGCCGGGGCCCGAAGGTATACCGCCCAGGTGACGACCATGCAGGCCGCGTAGAAGGCGAGGAAGGCGACGAAGGCGGCGGTGCCGGTGCCGGCGGTCTGGAAGGACTGGCGGAAGGCGAGGTTGATGCCGAGCCCGCCGAGCGCGCCGACGGCGCCGATGAGGCCCATGGAGGCGCCGGAGAGCCGTCGTCCGTAGGCTTCGGCGGCTTCGCCCGCGAGGCCCTTGCGGTGTCCCTGGGAGAGGAAGATCGCCGGGATCATCTTGTACGTGGAGCCGTTGCCGAGCCCGCTGAGGACGAAGAGTCCGATGAAGCCGACGAGGAAGACGCCGAGGGACTCGATCACGGAGGCGTAGATCACGACGGCGGTCGCGGCGGCCATGGCGCCGAAGGTCCACAGGGTGATGCGGGCGCCGCCGTGCCGGTCGGCGAGGGTGCCGCCGACGGGCCGGATGAGGGAGCCGAGGAGCGGGCCGATGAAGGTGAGCGAGGCGGCCTGGAGCGGGGTGCGGCCGAACTGGGTCTGGAGGACGAGGCCGAAGGCGAAGCTGTAGCCGATGAAGGAGCCGAAGGTTCCGATGTAGAGGAAGGCCATGATCCAGGTGTGCCGGGCCTTCACGGCCTCCTTCGCGGCGCCGGTGTCGTTCTTCACGGGGGCGAGGTTGTCCATGAAGAGCGCGGCGCAGACGGAGGCGATCACGATGAGCGGCAGGTAGACGCCGAGGACGATCCGGGGGTGCAGGGCCCCGGCGGTGCCGATGACCAGCAGGCCGACGAGCTGGACGACGGGGACGCCGATGTTGCCGCCACCGGCGTTGAGGCCGAGGGCCCAGCCCTTCTTCCGGAGCGGGAAGAAGGCGTTGATGTTGGTCATGGAGGAGGCGAAGTTGCCGCCGCCGACGCCGGTGAGCGCGGCCACGAGGACGAAGGTGGTGTACGAGGTGCCGGGCTCCATCACCGCGAAGGCGAGGGCGGTGGGCAGCAGGAGCAGCAGGGCGCTGACGACCGTCCAGTTCCGGCCGCCGAAGCGGGCGACGGCGAAGGTGTACGGGATCCGGATCAGCGCGCCGGTGAAGGTCGCGGTGGCGATCAGGAAGAACTTCCCGGCCGGGTCGACCCCGTACTTCGGGCCCATGAAGAGCACCATGACCGACCAGAGGCTCCAGATGGAGAAGCCGATGTGCTCGGAGAGCACGGAGAAGAGCAGATTGCGCCGGGCGATCTTCTCCCCCTTCTCCCGCCAGAAGGTCTCGTCCTCCGGTTCCCAGCGTTCGATCCAGCGGCCACCCATCTCGCACCTCCACGGAGTCGGATCCTGATGCGACCGACGGTAGGAAGGGCGCGTTTCAGGCCGGTGCCGTGAGGTGACGGTGGCGGAACCTTGCTCTCACCCGGCGTACGACCCCCCTGTGAGCGCCCCCGCTCTACGCGGGCAGTCCGGGTTCTCCCTCGGGCAGCCAGGAGCCGGGCGGGCGCTCCAGCCAGCCCTCCCGGGCGCCCAGCTCATCGGCGGCCCGGCGCAGGGCGTCGAGGCCGGGGTGGCGGAGTCCCTTGCGCCACACGAGGCTCACGGGTGAGAGGGGGACGGGGTCGACGAGTGGCCGGATCACGCAGTTCGGCATGGGCGGGAAGTCGACGACGGCGAGGACCGGGTCGCCGTACTTGGCCATGAGCCGGCGGAACTCCTCGTGGCCGACGGCGAGCGGTGCGGGCGGGGCGACCTCGATGTCCCGGCCGGCGAAGAGGCGGGCGGCGAGGTCGGTCCACTCGGGCGTGCGGTCGTTTCCCGCGCCGGCGTAGATCCGCAGGCCGGCGAGGCGGGCGAGCGGCACCTCGGGCAGGCCGGCGAGGGGGTGGTCCTCGCGCAGGACCACGGCCATCGGCTCGTACCGGACGAACTGGGAGTCGAGCCGGGCCCGGAGCCGGGCGTCGAGTCCTCCGTACCGGCCGAAGGAGGTGTCGATCCGGCCGGCGAGGAGTGACTGCGCGGCGCCGGTGAGTCCGCTCTCGTAGCGGGCCATCAGCTCCTGTTCTGGGGCGAGTTCGCGAGCCCGGAGGAGGATGCGCTCCTGGACGAGGCCGGGGCTGTTGAGGTCGACGAGGAGCGGTCGGGGCGCGGCGCGGAAGGCGTCGCTGAGCTCGTCGTGGGCGGCCAACACCCGGCGGGCGTACGGGAGGAGGCGTTCGCCGTCGGGGGTGAGGGCGACCTGCCGGGTGGTCCGTACGAAGAGTTCGGTGCCCAACTCCCGCTCCAGGCGCCGGATGTCGCGGCTGAGGGCCTGCTGGGCGAGGTAGAGGCGGGCGGCGGCGCGGGTGAAGTGCAGCTCTTCGGCGACGGCGGTGAAGGCGCGCAGCAGACGCGGGTCGGTGGACACCGCCGCATTTAACAACACAGGCGCGTGAATGGCCACCGAGAAGGTGTTGGACCGGCGGGGCCGTGCGGACGGAGCCTTGTCGCATGCCGCAACCGGACCTCACCCTCACCCCGGCGGGCCCGGCCCTCGCCCCCCGCTACCGCGAGCGCGACCGGCCCGCCGTCCTCCCCCTCAACCCCTACCTCCGCCTCTTCACCCACCCCGGCACCCGCGCCTTCACCGCCGGGAACCTGATCGCCCGGCTGCCCATGGGCATGTTCGGCGTCAGCGCCGTGATCATGATCGCGGCGGCGTACGGCTCCTACGCCCTGGCCGGCGCGGTCACCGCCACCGGCCTCGCCGTCGGCTCCGTCACCGGCCCGCTGATCGCCCGGCTCGTCGACCGGTACGGCCAGGCCAGGATCGCGGTCCCTGCCACCGCCTACGCGGTCCTGGGTCATCTGGTCCTGCTGCTCTGCGTCCACGAGAAGGCCCCCGCCTGGGCGCTGTTCCTCACCACCGCCGTCACCGCGACCACCCCGAACACGGGCGGCATGTCCCGGGCCCGCTGGGCGCACCTCTTCCGCGACGACCCGGACGCGCTGCACACCGCGAACGCCTTCGAGCAGGCCGCCGACGAGCTCTGCTACATGATCGGCCCGGTGCTCGCCGCCGTCCTCTGCTCGGCGCTCTTCCCGGAGGCGGGCACGCTCACCGCGGCCGCCCTCTTCCTCGGCGGCGTCCTGGTCTTCGCCGCCCAGCGCTCCACCGAACCCCCGGTCGCGCCCCGCACCACGGCCGGTTCCCCGCTGCGCGCCCCCGGCATGGCGCCGCTGCTCGCGGTCTTCCTCGCCACGGGAGCGGTCTTCGGCTCCATGGAGGTGGTCACCCTCGCGTACGTGGACGGCCCCGTCGCGGGACCGGTCCTCGCCCTCCAGGCCGCGGGCTCCTGCGCGGCCGGCCTCCTCTACGGCCGGGCCCGCCGGACGGCCCGGCTGCGCACCTGTCTGACCGCGATGACCGTCCTGATGGCGATGCCGCTGCTCGCCGCCTCGACCGGCTTCCTGCCCGCCCTGGCCGCCGGCCTCCTCCTGGCGGGCATGGCGACGGCCCCGACGATGGTGACGGGCATGGGCCTGGTCCAGCGCCTCACGCCCGCGGCCCAGCTCAACGAGGGCATGACCCTCGCCGTGACCGCCCTCCTGGCGGGCATCGCGACCGGCTCGGCCACCGGCGGCTGGGCCGCCGACCACGCGCCCTTCGCGTCCTTCGGCTTCCTGATCCCGGTGACGGCGGCGGCGGTGGCCCTGGCTCTGTGTACGGCGACCGGGGTGGGCCGCCGTACACAGAAGAGGTCCTAGCTCTGCCGCAGCGGCGCCATCGGCACCTGCACCCCGTACGCGGTCGCGCCGGTCCCTGCGCCGCCCTCGCACCCGTCGGGCTCCTGGGTGCCGAGGCCGCGGGTGGACGGCTTCTCGGCGGCCCAGAACATGTAGCCGAGGAGCCCCGGGGTGGTCCCGGCCCCGTTCGGCGCCGCGTTCCGCACCCAGTCCCCGGTCGCCTTCTGGAGCGAGTTCGCGAAGTCGACACACTCCGGCAGCGGGCTGCGCCCATACGCCAGGTAGAGCCCCGCCGTGCTGTGCTTGCCCGGGGGACGACCCCCGGACCCCCAGCACGGAGCGGCGCACCCTCACCGAGACCTGCGCGAGGGCCACGACCGGCGGCTGAACGAGCGGCTTCCCTCGTCCGAGTGACGTCCGCGCACAGACCCGGGCGGGTACGGTTTCAGATGTACGCCCGTAGCGGAGGAGACCGCCCATGAGCGCTCAGCACGCCGAACCCGCCCACCCCACGGCCCCCCGTCTGAGAACGGTCGGGGACATACGTGCCGCGCTGCGCCAGGGGCGCGGTTTCCCGGGCGACGCGGAGAGCTTCGAAGCCGACCTGGCTCGCGCTCTGGACGCCTCCACCCCTACTGACCTGCACCGCGTAGCCGACGTGCTCAACGAATACGCGGGCAGCATCGCGGCGTACTCGGACCCCGAGTTCGACGCAGCGGTGGAGGAAGGCCTCGATCTGATCGCCGAGATCAAGAAGGGGGGTCCGCTGTCTTGAGCCGACGCACCGCAATCGCCGAGATCACCGCAGGCGCGGCACGGCGATTGAAGCTCCTCGGGCCTGTTGCGGAGGAAGCGGTCGAGTCACTTCGCCAGGAACTCGAGTACGCACCCCGCCTGGGTGTCCGGCGCGGACCTGTCCGGGGCACAGGAGAGGCGACTGCCTACCGGACCCGTATCGAGGGGCGCCCCGGTATGCCCGGACTGACCGTCGTGTACCTGTACCTGCCCCAGCCACCACCTCCCGCCGTGGCGATCATCACGGTCACGCCGGACGACTCCGATCCGGACGAGTAGCAGGACGGCATGACAAAGGCCCGGCGGTCGAGGTGACCACCGGGCCTGTGCCCACATGGGATGAGTGGAGATGGCGGGAATCGAACCCGCGTCCAACGGTGCGGAATCAGGGCTTCTCCGTGTGCAGTCTGGTACGAGTTTCTCAGCCCTCCGGATCACCCAGACAAGTCCGGAACGGGCTCAGTCACTGTTTGATTTCCCTCTCACCCCCGTGACCGGGGCGAGAGGTTTAGATCCCTAAATGACGCCAGGATCCGGGTCGGGACCACCCCCGGGCTGACGCTCCTCACAGAGGCTTCTGTTCGTTACCTAAAATTAGGCAGCGAGGGCGAAGCGGGAGTTATCGCTCTTGGTGTTGGCGATTATTGGTTGCGACATATGGTTTACGAGATCATTGCCGCTTCCTCGACACGCTTCCCACTGCTTCGACATCCGCTGTCGAAACCGATCATCCCCATGTTGTTTTTTCAAAGGTCGCACCCTTGGTGGGGTGCAGGTCCCATCGTACGTGACCGACGGGTCCGCTTGCCAGCGTATTAACCGCGCTCGGCGGCCTGGGCCGCCCGCTGCCGCCGACGGGCCGACGCGATCGCCCGGTTCGTCTCGCGCGTGTCCTGCTTCTCCCGCAGGGTCTGCCGCTTGTCGTACTCCTTCTTGCCCTTGGCCAGCGCGATCTCGCACTTCACCCGGCCGTTCAGGAAGTACAGCGAGAGGGGCACGATCGTGTGACCCGTCTCCTGCGACTTCGACTCCAGCTTGTCGATCTCGGCCCGGTGCAGCAGCAGCTTCCGCTTCCGCTTCGCGTGGTGGTTGGTCCAGCTGCCCTGCAGGTACTCGGGCACGTGGATGTTGTGCAGCCACGCCTCGTGGCCGTCGATCTGGACGAAGCCGTCGACCAGCGAGGCCCGGCCCATGCGCAGCGACTTCACCTCGGTGCCCATGAGCACCACACCGCACTCGTAGGTGTCGATGATGTGGTAGTCGTGCCGCGCCTTCTTGTTCTGCGCGATGAGCTTGCGCTCAGGCGCCTTGTCCGATGTCTTCTTCGCAGGCTTGCCCTGCACGTTCACGAGTCCCTTTGCCATAGTGCGGCCATTTTCGCACTACGAGCCCCCTCCGAGGCCACTCAATACCGTTCTCGCCCGCTCCTCGGCCCGCTCCCCCACCGCCAGGTCCGGCGCGATGCCACGGCCGTCGACCGCGTGGCCGGCGGGGGTGCGGTAGTGGCCGACGGTCAGCTCGGCGACGGAACCGTCGGGCAGGGCGCTCGGCATCTGCACCGAACCCTTGCCGAAGGTCCGCGAGCCCACGGTGACCGCCCGGCCCCGGTCCTGGAGGGCGCCCGTGAGCAGCTCGGCCGCGCTCATCGTGCCCCCGTCGATCAGCGCCACCAGGGGCCTGCCGGTGTCACCGCCGCCCTCCGCGTACACGGCCCGCTGCTCGCCCTTCACGTCGTACGTGGCGACGAGACCGCCGTCGAGGAACGCGGACGCGGCGACGGCCGCCTCGGCGACGAGGCCGCCCGAGTTGCCCCGCAGGTCCAGGAGGACCCCGGCGCCGGCGGGGGCGGCCCGTACCGCGTCACGCACGCGCGTGCCCGCGCCCTTGGTGAAGGCGGCGACCCGGATCAGCACGGTCCCGTCGTCGAGACGACGGACGGTGACCGGATCCGTGGCGAGCCGGGCCCTGTGCAGGGTCTGCGTCCAGACCGCCCGGCCGCGCTCGACGCGCAGGCCGACGGCCGAACCGGGCACGCCGTCCCCCCGCAGCAGGGAGACGACCTCGGACACGGAAAGCCCCTCGACCGACCGCCCGTCGACGGCGACGAGCCGGTCGCCGGCCCGCAGCCCGGCCCGCTCGGCGGGCCCCCCGGCCTGCACCCGCGTCACCCGCACGCCACCCGCCCCGGACCGCCCGGCGGAGAGCCCGACCCCGGTGTAGGCGCCGTCGAGGGCCTGCTCGAACTCGGCGTACTCCTTCTTGTCGTACACCGCACCCCAGCGGTCCCCGCTGCGGCTGACGAACTCCTCGGCGGCCTGCTTGCCGGACTTCCCGTCGGCCATGGCAGCGGCCGCGGCCCTGCTGAGCGCGGCACTGTCGACGGTCGCACCGTCCGGACCCCGGCCCGGCACCGCCCGCCGCTCGGCACTCGCGGACTCCTGCCGGGGCAGCACCCCGGTGGCGGCGGCCGTGGCGAGCACCCCGGTGAACACCAACGTCAGAACGGCCCCGCGGACGACTCCACGGGGCCGGATACAAAAGGGTGCGGACCCGGCCGGCATGGCGCCCACTCTAGGACAAACGAAAGGCGCCGCACGGGCTTTGCCCGTACGACGCCCTCCACCGTCAGAAGTGTCTTCTCACACCTTCAGGTACTTGCGCAGCGCGATGAAGGCGGCCACGGCGGGCATCAGGAGGCCGATGGCGATCACCAGGGGCAGCTTCGCGAGGACGGCGTCCCAGCCGATGAAGTTGACGAGCTGCATCTTCTCGGCGAGCGCGATGCCGTGGTCGATCAGGAAGTACCGGCCGACGAGCAGCAGCACACAGGCAACGGCGCCGCCGAGGAGACCGGCGAACGCGGCCTCCATGATGAACGGCATCTGGATGTAGAAGCTGGACGCGCCGACCAGCCGCATGATGCCGGTCTCGCGGCGGCGGCTGAAGGCCGAGACGCGGACCGTGTTGACGATCAGCATCAGCGCGATGATCAGCATCAGGCCCATGACACCGAGGGCGGCGATGTTCATGCCGTTCATCAGGTCGAAGAGGTTCTGCAGGATGTTCCGCTGGTCCTGGACCGACTCGACGCCGTCGCGGCCGGCGAAGGCCGTGGCGACGACCTTGTACTTCTCCGGGTCCTTGAGCTTGACCCGGAACGACTCCTGCATCTGGTCCGGCGTCACCACGGAGGCGATGGCGGTGTCGCCGTACTGCTCCTTGTAGTGCTTGAAGGCCTCGCTGGCGGTCTCCTTCTGGACGGACTCGACGATGTCCATCTTCTTCAGATCGGCCTCGATCTGATCCCTCTGCTCCTTGGTGACCGCGCCCTTGGCGCACTTGGCCGCCGTGGCCGCGTCCGCCTTGTTGCAGAGGAAGATGGAGACGTTGACCTTGTCGTACCAGTAGTCCTTCATCGTGCTGACCTGCTCACGCATGAGCAGCGCACCGCCGAACAGGGCGAGCGAGAGGGCCACGGAGACGATGACGGCGAAGGTCATCGTCAGGTTGCGACGGAGACCGACGCCGATCTCCGAGAGCACGAACTGAGCGCGCATGGTGTTCTGGATCCCCCGCCGTCAGTGCTGGTAGCCGTAGACGCCGCGCGCCTGGTCACGGACGAGGCGGCCCTTTTCGAGCTCGATGACGCGCTTGCGCATCTGGTCGACGATGTTCTGGTCGTGGGTCGCCATGACGACGGTGGTCCCTGTCCTGTTGATGCGGTCGAGCAGCTTCATGATGCCGACGGAGGTCTGCGGGTCGAGGTTGCCGGTGGGCTCGTCGGCGATCAGCAGCATCGGCCGGTTGACGAAGGCCCGGGCGATGGCGACGCGCTGCTGCTCACCACCGGAGAGCTCGCCCGGCATCCGGTCCTCCTTGCCGCCGAGTCCGACCAGGTCGAGCACCTGCGGCACGGCCTTGCGGATCTCGCCGCGCGGCTTGCCGATGACCTCCTGGGCGAAGGCCACGTTCTCGGCGACGGTCTTGTTGGGCAGCAGGCGGAAGTCCTGGAAGACGGTGCCCAGCTGGCGCCGCATCTGCGGCACCTTCCAGTTGGAGAGCCGGGCCAGGTCCTTGCCGAGGACGTGCACCTGGCCCTGGCTGGCGCGCTCCTCACGCAGGAGCAGTCGCAGGAAAGTCGACTTTCCGGAGCCGGAGGAACCGACGAGGAAGACGAACTCCCCCTTCTCGATCTCCAGGGAGACATCCCGGAGCGCGGGGCGGCTCTGCTTCGGATAGGACTTGGAGACGTTGTCGAATCGGATCACGGATGCACCACGGTCGGCCGGGAGTAGGTGTGCGTGACCTTACGCGACCGGGGATGGCCCGCGCAGTCGCGGTCCTGACTTGCGACGTTTATCCTTTTCACCCTTCCGGGCGGAAGGCGGTCCGTCGGACGGGGCGCGCCGAAACGCCGCGAAGCTGGCACAGTGGTAGGGGGAACGTCCGGGCCCCTCCGGACGTTGTCCTGGTGTGTACCCCAGTGCGGGAGGAGGAGAGCGCATGACCTACGACCGACTGGTGTGCGCCAACTGCGCGGCCCCGGTCGCCGAGGGCCGCTGCCCCGTCTGCCGCGCGAACCGGGAGCGTCTGACCCCTCAGGGTCTTTCGCCCGCGATGCTGCTGACGCTGGCGATCGCGCTGCTCGCGGCGATCGCGCTGCTCGCCGCGGTGCAGGCGGCCTGACCGGAGGGCGTACGCAGCCCACACGAGCCGGAACCACGCGAAAGGGCCGGGGAGCTCGCTCCCCGGCCCTTCGTCATGCGTCTACGCGCCTCAGACGGCGGCGCGACCGCCGCCCACGAGACGCGGCAGCATACGGAAGCCGATGCCGCCGGCGATCATGGTCGCGGCACCGATGATCAGGAACGAGGTCTCGGCCGCACCGGTCTCGGCGAGCTCCTCCTTGGCCTGACCCTGCTGGACGGGCTGCGAGCCGGCCTGGTCGGTGTCGGTGTTGTTCGGGGTGTCCACGCACTCGGCGCCGTCGAGGTCGACGGTGCAGGTGCCGGCGCCACCGTCGGTGGTCGAGCTGCCACTGGTGGTGGAGCCCGTGCTCGACGTCGACGAGGTCGAGGACGACGACGAAGAGGACGACGAGGACGGGTCGCCCGAGGTCGACGACGACGAGGACGACGGCTGGCCCGAGGTCGACGACGAAGAGGACGACGAGGACGAGGACGACGAAGAGGACGACGACGAGGACGGGTCGCCCGAGGTGGTCGTCGTCGAGGACGACGGGTCACCCGAGGTGGTCGTCGAGGAGGACGGGTCACCCGAAGTCGTCGTCGTGGAAGAGGACGGGTCGCCCGAGGTGGTCGTCGTCGAGGACGACGGGTCACCCGAGGTCGTCGTCGAGGACGACGGGTCACCCGAGGTGGTCGTCGTCGAAGAGGACGGGTCACCCGAGGTCGTCGACGCCGCCGCAGCAGCGGCACCGCCGGAGATCCCGCCGCCGATCACGGCGGTGGCGTCTTCCTCGTTGTCCAGGGCGTCCTGGATGCCGAGGCCCGCGTCCTGCGTCTGCTCGGTTCCGAATCCGCCGACGGCCTGCGCGGCACCGGCCGCCGTCAGGGACGCACCGGCGATGATCACGGCACTGGCCGCGACCCGCACCAGGCGGACTCGCGTCTTGTTGGTCATCTGGCTGCTACCCCCAGTAGCTCATCTCGTCATGGGGCAGCGCTCGTGGCCCCGCGCAGCAGGGGTATGTCACGACTGGACCGGCCCCCGTTCACACGCGTCCCAGAAAAGCGCATGCCAGTACGCCACCCTTCCGAGTTTCCGATGAAGCGTCAAGGTCGTTGCGCGTGCGATGCCCGAAAGATCACCAGGTGACCGACATGCGACGATGCAACTGTGACGTAAACCCGGAACTCCGGGCCCGACGAGGGCAGTTCCCTTGTCGACAAAGCGCCCCGACGGCCTCCGTTCCGCTTGCGTCAGCGAATACGCGGGAGGCACCGGAACGGCACCGGGCCCCGCACCGTGAGAGGTGCGGGGCCCGGGCTCGTACGACCGAGGGGACTACTTGTCCTGCTGCTTGCGCCAGCGGATGCCGGCCTCCAGGAAGCCGTCGATCTCGCCGTCCAGGACGGACTGCGGGTTGCCGACCTCGAACTCCGTACGGAGGTCCTTGACCATCTGGTACGGGTGGAGCACGTACGAACGCATCTGGTTGCCCCAGGAGCTGCCGCTGTCCTTGAGGGCGTCCATCTTGGCCCGCTCCTCCTGGCGCTGGCGCTCAAGGAGCTTGGCCTGGAGGACGTTCATGGCGCTCGCCTTGTTCTGGATCTGGGAGCGCTCGTTCTGGCAGGAGACGACGATGCCGGTCGGGAGGTGCGTGATGCGCACGGCCGAGTCGGTCGTGTTGACGCCCTGGCCGCCGGGGCCGGAGGCGCGGTACACGTCGACGCGCAGGTCCGACTCCTCGATCTCGACGTGGTCCGAGGACTCGACGACCGGGAGGATCTCGACGCCGGCGAAGGACGTCTGACGGCGGCCCTGGTTGTCGAAGGGCGAGATGCGGACGAGCCGGTGGGTGCCCTGCTCGACGGAGAGCGTGCCGTAGGCGTACGGGGCCTTCACGACGAAGGTGGTGGACTTGATGCCCGCCTCTTCCGCGTACGAGGTCTCGTAGATCTCCGTCGGGTAGCCGTGGCGCTCCGCCCAGCGCAGGTACATGCGCTGGAGCCGCTCGGCGAAGTCGGAGGCGTCGACGCCGCCGGCCTCGGCCCGGATGTTGACCAGGGCCTCGCGCTCGTCGTACTCGCCGGAGAGGAGGGTACGGACCTCCATCTCGTCGAGCGCCTTGCGGACGGAGGCCAGCTCCGTCTCGGCCTCGGCGAGCGTGTCCGGGTCGTCCATCTCCTCGGCGAGCTCGAAGAGCACCCCGAGGTCGTCGATCCGGCCGCGCAGGGTCTCGGCCTTGCGGACCTCGGCCTGGAGGTGCGAAAGCTTGCTCGTGATCTTCTGCGCCGCCTCCGGGTCGTCCCACAGGGACGGGGCCGCGGCCTGCTCTTCGAGCACGGCGATGTCGGCCCTCAGCTTCTCGAGGTCCAGGACGGCCTCGATCGACCCCATGGTCGAGGAGAGGGACTTCAGCTCTTCGGATACATCGACGACTGCCACGCGTCCAGCGTAACGGCTCGCCGCCGGTACTACGGCAGGGAGGACTGCTTGGAGTCCTGCGGCGGGGCCTCCGCGTCCCCGGAGGCCGCCAGGTAGCCGCCCGCGCCGAGCGCGCCGGCGACCACGACCGCCGCGACGGCGAGGGTGATCCGTCTCTTGCGGACCGCGCCCGCCTTGTGGCGGGCCGAGCCCGGCCGCCGGGCCCCGGATGGGCGCGGGGCGCGGGCGGTGCCGAGGGGGCCGCCGGAGAGCTCGTCGGGGGCCGGGACCCGCATGGAGGTGTGGGTGTCGCGGTTGGAGTCGGCTGAGGCGCCGGGGACGAGCGGGACGGCGGCGCGGCGCGGGCCGGGCTCGCCCGTGCCCGTACCGGTGGCGTACGTGTCCTCCTCGTACGGCTCAGGGGCCGGCTCCGCGTCCGGTTCGTCGACGTCGAGCGGCGGGATGCCCTTGAGTAGCGGCAGGACGTCGCCCAGGCGGGCGGCGAGCTCGGAGGCGCGCAGCCGGGAGGCCGGGGCCTTGGCGAGGCACTGGACGATCAGCTGCCACAGCTCCTCGGGGATGCCGGGCAGCGGGACGACGGTCTCGGTGACGTGGCGGCGCAGGACCGCGCCGGGGTGGCCGCCGCCGAACGGGGTGAAGCCGGCGAGCAGCTCGTACAGGACGGTCGCGAGGGCGTAGATGTCGACGGCGGCGCGCGGCGGGAGGCCCTCGACGATCTCGGGGGCGAGGTAGTCGGGGGTGCCGATGATCCGGGTGGCCTTGGTGCGGCCGGGGGTGTCGATCAGCTTGGCGATGCCGAAGTCGGTGAGGAGGGCGGGGTGGGCGCCGCCGGGGCCGAGCGGGCCCTCCATGTCGAGCAGGATGTTCTCCGGCTTGACGTCGCGGTGGACGACGCCGGCCTTGTGGGCGGCGGCGAGGGCCTCGGCGACGTCCTTGACGATCGCGACGGCGGCCTCGGGCGCGAGGCGCCGCTCGCGGTCGAGGCGGGTGCGCAGGTCGGTGCCGCGGACGAGGTCCATGACGAGGGCGAGGTCCGTGCCGTCGACGACGAGGTCGCGGACCTTGACCACCCGGGGGTGGTCGAGGCCGAGCAGGGCGGTTCTCTCCTGGACGAAGCGGGCGACGAGCTCCTGGTCGGAGGCCAGGTCCTCGCGCAGGAGTTTGACGGCGACGGGCCCTTCGGGTCCCTCGCCGAGCCACACCGTTCCGGCGCTGCCCCGCCCGAGGATCTGGTGGGCGGTGTAGCGGCTGCCGATGTTCCGTGCCAAGACTGCTCCCTCAGCGGCTGCGGTTCTCGACAAAGCTACGCGTCCACGGCCGCCGGTCTCGACCTCCGAGGGGAAATCACCCCTCGGAAGTCGACAAATCGGCAGCGTTACTGCCCCGTACCGCCGGTAGTACCCCCGGAACCGGTGGCTTCGCCGATCGAGGAGATCCAGTCGGTGACCGTCGAGATGCCGTCGCCGATGGCCTCCCAGTAGCCCTTGCCCTGGGCGATCCAGTCCTGGAGCGGGGTGAGCTCCCAGACGAGCCAGCCGGCGACCACGAACAGGACGATCATGATCAGGCAGCCCTTGAGGCAGCCGAGGCCGGGGATGTGCACCGGGTTGGCGCTGCGCTGGCGCGGCGGGCGCGGCTCGCGGGGCGCGGGGGCCTGGGGCGGCGGCTGGGGCGGCTGGTACTGCTGCTGGGGCGGGGCGTACTGCTGCGGCGGGGGCGGCGGGGGTGCGTACTGCTGGGGCTGCTGCTGGTACGGCTGGGGCTGCGGCGGCCGCTGCTGCTGGGCGGGGCGCTGCTGGTACTGCTGCGGCTGCTGGCCGTGCTGCTGGCCGTACGGGCCGGGCCGGGCGTCCTGCGGTGGCTGCTGCTGGCGCTGCGGGCGGCGGCGCAGCGGGTCCTCGCTCGGGTCCAGGTACTGCACCTGGGTCTGCTCGTTGCGGTCGCGGACCTGCCGCAGCTGGCTCTGCCAGGGGTGCGGTTCCTCGGCCGGCGGGTTCTGCGGTACGGGAGGCATGACGGCCGTCGGGTCGGCGGCGCCCACCGGTCCGCCGGTCGGCATGACGCTGGTCGCGGCGGCGGGGTCGTACTGCGGGGGCATCCCGGCGGCGGCCGCGGCGCCGGCGGGCAGCACCTGGGTGGGGTCGGCGGCGCCCGGGGCCTCCGGGGTCGCCGGGACCGGGGCGGGGGCGGGGTCGGGGGCGAGGAGCGCGCCGACGCCCTCCGCGGCCTCGATCTGGGCGGGCGTGGCGTGCACGCCGATGCCGGCGGCGACCGCGCGCAGGCCCCGGGCCAGGTTCACGGCGCTCGGCCGCAGGTCCGGGTTCTTGCTGAGGCAGCGCTCTATGACCGTCCACAGCGGTCCGGGCACGGTCGAGGGCCGGCGCGGCTCCTCGCTGAGGTGCCGGTGGAGGACCTCGAGGGCGGTGCCGCCCGCGAACGGGGGCCGACCGGTGACCAGCTCGTAGAGGAGGATGCCCGCGCCGTAGATGTCGACGGCGGAGGTCTGCGGGCGGCCCTCGGCGGACTCCGGCGCCACGTACGCGGGCGTGCCGACGAACTCGTGGGTGCGGGTGAGGCCCGGGGAGTCCGCGAGGCGCGCGATGCCGAAGTCGGTCAGCATCGGGTGCATCTGGCCGCCCTGCTCGGCGAGCAGCACGTTGGCCGGCTTGAGGTCGCGGTGGACGACGCCGTCGGCGTGGCTGGCGGCGAGCGCGTCGGCGATCTGGGCCGTGAGCAGCGCGGCGGCGACCGGGGTGAGCGGGCCGCTCTCCCGGATGTACCGGTGCAGGTCGGGGCCCTCGACGAGATCCATGACGAGGGCGAGGACATCGCCCTCGACGACCAGGTCGCGGGTGCGCACGATGTTCGGATGGGTGAGCCGGAGCAGCACGGACCGCTCGCGCAGGAAGCGCATCACGATGTCCGCGTCGTTGGCCAGCTCCTCCTTGAGGACCTTGATCGCGACGGTCTCGCCGGGCTGGCCGGGCACGGCCGCCTCGGCGCCCGCCGTCTCCCGCTGGCGGGCTCGCCAGACGGTGCCCGTGGCGCCGCGGCCGAGCGGCTCCTCGAGCAGGTACTTGCTGCCGATAGGCCGCACGTCACGCGCTCCCTGCTGATCGTGGTCCTGGGGTGGTTCCTGAGCTGTCCCCGGGGTCCCTGTCCTCTGTTGTGACCCCGTCCGGGTGTCCGACCCACTTTAGTGCCGCCGAACGGGTCACAGGCCGGTCGTCCACAGGCCGATTCCGATGCCGTGTCCGAGCCTCGCCGGGGGTCCTGAGCGAACGGAACTCGTCCCGAACTTGTCCGGAAGAAGACGCTCCACAGGGGTCGACGGTTGCCACGCATGCTCCGAAGGCATGCCCAACCAGGCTATTTCTCGTCCACCGCCGACCATTCAAGATCACTTGTGGCCGACCCGCGGGCGTGTTGTCGGTGGCAGGTGCGAGGATGCCTACAGCACGTCGCATCGACGGGGTCGGGAGCCCCCGCGCCGTGCCGACCTGTACCGGGCGACGCGTCCGTGCCGGGTGGGGGGAGACACAGGGCGGTTCCCCCCTGCCGGGCCAGCTCGCGCAGAAGGGACCGCTGACGGCGATGCAGATCCGGCTGACCGTCCTCGCGCCGTACGCCGGCCACGGCGCCGGGCGCGCCTGCGACGTGCTCGTCACGGCCCCCGCCGGGACGGCCCTCGCCGCCGTGGCCTCGAACCTCGCCGCCGCCGTCACCGGCCCCGAGACCTCCGCCTCGGGCACCACCGTGCTCTACGCGGGCGCGGAGCGGCTCGACAACCGACGCTGCGTGCTCGGCGAACCCCCGCTGGTCGACGGCGCGGTCCTCTCCCTCCAGGTCCCGGGACCGGACGACCGGGCCGACGAGGCGGCCGCGGCCCGGCTGCACGTGGTGGCGGGCCCCGACGCGGGCGGGGTGCACCTGCTGCACGGCGGAACGATCAGAATCGGCCGTTCCGTCGACGCCGACGTGCCGCTCGACGACCCGGACGTCTCCCGCTCCCACTGCACGGTGACCGTCGGCCAGGACGGCCGGGTCACGGTCGCCGACCACGGCTCCACGAACGGGACGACGCTCGACGGCGTGCCCGTCGACGACCGCCCCGTCCCCCTCCGCCCGGGCGCGCTGCTGCGCCTCGGCGAGTCCGCCCTCCGCCTGACGGGCCCCGGCGGCACCACCGAGGCCACGGACGTGGTGGGGACGGCCCCGGACGGCGAGGGCCACCTGCGCGTCGCGCACGCGACGGACCTGCCGGACCGGCCCGAGCCGGTGGGACCGGCGGACGACGCCACCCACGGCGGGGCGCGCGGCATCGCGTACGGCGAGGTCTACGACGGGGGCCACGCGCACGCGGGAGACCCCGGTATCTCCCTCCACGACGGCGGCGAGCCGCACGGCAGGACCCGGGACCGGGGCGAGACGCCCACGACGCCCGCCGCGTCCGCGCGCGGCGGCGGCAAGCGCGGGCTCGGCGCCTGGGCCCGGCGCCTCGCGGGCGGCCGCGAGGAGCCCCCGGCCACCGACGCCCACGCCACCCACTCCTCGCCGGACACGCACGCCCACACCTGGACCGGCCCCGGCGCGCGGGCCGGCGCCCCCGGCCCCGTACCGGGCGCCGACACCTGGCCCGACCCGGCCACCGTCCTGCTCACCGCCCTCGGCCCCGGCCCCCGGCTCTGGGAGCGGACCCAGGACCACCCCGAGTCCCTGGTGGTCCGGCTCGGCACCACCGACCGCGCCGAACTCTCCGGCGTGCCCGTCACCGTCGGCCTCCGCGAGGCCGGATCCCTCGGCCTGGCCGGCCCCGGCGACCGGCTCACCGGGCTCGCGCGCTCGGTCGTGGCCCAGCTCGCCGCCCTGCACTCCCCCTCCGACCTGGAGATCGTGCTCATCAGCGCCGACCGGAACCGGCCCCTGGAGGCGCGCCGCCGCGCCTGGGGCTGGCTCGGCTGGCTCCCGCACGTCCGGCCCGCCCACGGCCAGGACTGCCGGCTGCTCCTGGCGTACGACCGCGAGCAGGCCCAGGCCCGTACGGCCGAGCTGACCCGGCGCCTCGACGACGGCCCGCTCGGCCCCGGCTGGCCCAGCGCCGACCGCGCGTCCGTCGCCGAGGCCGCGGCCCGCCACGACGGGCCGACGACGGTCGTGATCGTCGACGGCGACCCCGGTTCGGCGGCCCTGCGCGAGACGGTCGCGCGCCTCGCGGGCGTCGGCGCGGCGGCCGGCATCCACCTGCTGTGCCTCGCCGAGGCCCCCGCCGCCACGCCGGACTCGCCGGTGGCCGCCACGTACGAGGCCGCGTGCGCCGCTTCCCTCGCCTTCCGCGAGTGCGGGGCCGCCGCGCTCCTCAGCGGCGACGTGGCGACGGCGCTGCGGCTGCTCCGGACCTCCGGCGGGCGGCTGGCCGGCCACGGCACCGTCGGCGTCGTCGACGCGGTCTCCGTCGCCTGGGCCGAGCGGTTCGGCCGGGCCCTCGCCCCGCTGCGCCCCGAGACGGCGGCGGCCCCGGGCACCCGAGCGGCCGCGCTGCCCCCTTCCTCCCGCCTGCTGGACGAACTCGGGCTCGCCCGGGCCACGCCCGCCTCCCTGATGGCCCGCTGGGCCTCGGCAGGGGACGGCACGGCGGTCCTGGGCGCGGGCCCGCGCGGCCCGCTGTCCGTGGACCTCACGGCGGAGGGTCCGCACCTGCTGATCGAGGGCCCGGCGGGCAGCGGGCGCACGGAGCTGCTCCGCTCGATCGCCGCCTCCCTCGCGGCGGGCGGCCGCCCGGACCGGCTGGGCCTGCTCCTCGTGGACGGCGCGGGCGGGGAGCGCGGCGAGGGCCTCGCGGTCTGTACGGAGCTGCCGCACGTCACCGAGCACCTGGTGGCCTCGGACCCGGTACGGATGCGGGAGTTCGCGCAGGCGCTGGGCGCCGAGCTGAAGCGCAGGGCGGAGCTCCTGGGCGACGCCCACTTCGCCGACCGCCGGGGGGTGGCGCGGGCCGCCGACCGGCTGATCGGTCAGCGCGCCCCGAGCGCGGCGGAATCCGTGCCGCAGGGCGCCCGCGCGACGGCCCGCGTCCCGGACGCCGGCGACCTGACGGACCGCCCGAGCGGCCGCACGCTCCGCACGGGCGACGGCCCGATCGGCGCCCTTCCGAACGCCCGGGCCCCGTACCAGGGCGCGGACGACGTACAGGGCCGCGGCAGCGGCCGTCTCCCGCACCCGAGCACGGGAGACGTCACCACCCGCTCCAGCGGCCGCGTGCCGTACCCGGGCGCCGACGACGTCAACACCCGCACGAGCGGCCGAGTCCCGCACCCCGGCGCCGACGACGTCACCGGTCGCTCCAGCGGCCGCGTTCCCTACCCCGGCGCCGACGACCTCAACAGCCGTGCCAGCGGGCGCGTTTCCGGTGATCTCACGGATCACCCGAGCGGGCGGGTCCCCCGGGCCGGTGATCTCAGCGACCGCCCGAGCGGCCGCGTCGCTCGTACGGGTGAGCTGAGCGACCGGTCCAGCGGGCGCGTCCCGCGGGCCGGGGACGGGTTGCCGAACGAGCGGTCCGGCGGGGGCGCGTTCCTCGCCGACACGCCCAGCGGGCGGCTGCCGCGGCGCGAGGGCGGGGCCCTCGACGAGCGCCCGAGCAGCCGGACCCTCCGCACCGGCGACGGGGACCTTTCGGACCACCCGAGCGGCCGCGTGCCGCGCGCGGCGGGTGCGGACGACGTGACGGGCCGGTCGAGCGGCCGGGTCCCGTACCCGAACACGGACGACGTGACGGGCCGGTCGAGCGGCCGCGTCCCGTACCCGAACGCGGACGACGTGACCAGCCGCACCAGCGGCCGGGTCCCCTACCCCACCGCCGACGACGTCACCGCCCGCACCAGCGGCCGCGTCCCGTACCCCGGCGCCGACAACGCCAGTGGCCGGATCCCGCACCCCTCCGCCGAGGACGCCGGTGCGCGGGTCCCCCGGACCGGCCCCGGCGAGCAGGCGTCCGCGCGGGCGCTGCCGCGGCTCGTCGTGCTCGTCGACGACTTCGACGCCCTGGTCGCGCCCGCGCTCGGCGCCCCCGGCCGGCCCGCCGCCGGGTCCGTCGTGCGGGCCCTGGAGGCCGTCGCGCGGAACGGTGAGCGGCTCGGGGTGCACCTCGTCGCGACGTCGGCGCGCCCGGACAGGACCGCCGACACGGAGCTGGCCCACGGGGCCCGGCTGCGGATCGTGCTCGACCCGCCCCCGGTGGCGGCGGGCCCGGACGTGCCGGCGGCCGGGCGGGGCCGGCTCGGGCATCCGGACGGCCGGGTGACCCCCTTCCAGGCGGGCCGCGTCACGGGCCGGATCCCCCGGACGGCGACGCTCCGCCCGACGGTGGTCCCGCTGGAGTGGGAGCGGATGGGCGACCCGCCGACCCGTCGCCCGGTCCGCGAGCTGGGCAACGGGCCGACGGACCTGGCCCTCCTGGCGAGCGCGCTCGACCGGGCCGCGCGTTCGGTCGAGGCGACGCCCGTGCCCCCGCTCACCCCGGCCACGCACGGCTGACGGTACGTCACGAGGGCATCACAATCGCACACATGACCGCCCAGGACGCGGAAGGCGGTATTGCGGGGCCCCGCGGCCCGGCGTAGACCTGTCGGACGGACAGCGAAGCGCACGGGAGAGACGGGGCAGCGATGCGTACAACTCTTCGTCCACGCAAGGCCGCAGTGACGTTAACGACGCTCGCCGCCCTCGTCGCCCTCGCGGGCTGCGGCGGCGAGAGCGCGAAGGACCCACAGCCCGCGCCCGACCGCGAACTCTCCCTCAAGGGCGAGAGGATCGAGGTCGCCGCCGTCTGGACGGGCCCCGAGCAGGAGAACTTCGCCAAGGTCCTGAAGGAGTTCGAGAAGCGCACCGGCGCCACGGTCACCTTCGTGCCCGCGCAGGACCCGATCGTGAACTTCCTCGGTACGAAGATCGCCGGCGGTTCGCCGCCCGACGTGGCGATGCTCCCGCAGGTGGGCGCGATCCAGCAGGCCGCCGCCCAGAAGTGGCTGAAGCCGGTCGGCCCGGACGCCAAGGCCCAGCTGGCGGCGAACTACTCGCGCGGCTGGCAGGAGCTCGGCGCGGTGGACGGCACCCAGTACGGGGTGTACTTCAAGGCCGCCAACAAGTCCCTGGTCTGGTACAACACCGCCGTGTTCGACGGCGCGGGCGCCGCCGAGCCGAAGACCTGGAAGGAGTTCCTCGCCACCGCCGAGACGATCTCGGCCTCCGGCGTGACCCCGGTCTCGATCGGCGGCGCGGACGGCTGGACCCTCACCGACTGGTTCGAGAACGTCTACCTGTCGCAGGCGGGACCGGCCAAGTACGACCAGCTGGCGAAGCACGAGATCAAGTGGACGGACCCGTCCGTCGCGGCCGCCCTGAAGACGCTCGCCGAGCTCTTCGGCAACCGGACGCTGATCGCGGGCGGCCCCGAAGGCGCGCTGCAGACGGAGTACCCGGCCTCGGTCACCCAGGCCTTCACGGGCGGCGACCAGCCCAAGGGGGCGATGGTCTTCGAGGGCGACTTCGCGGCCGTCAACATCGCCCAGACGAAGGCGGAGATCGGGAAGGACGCGAAGGTCTTCCCGTTCCCGAAGGTCGGTGACGCGGGCACGGCGCCGGTGGTGACGGCCGGCGACGCGGCCGTGGCCCTGAAGGACACGAAGGGTGCGCAGGCGCTGCTCGCCTTCCTGGCCTCCCCGGACGCGGCGAAGATCTGGGCGGCCGAGGGCGGGTTCCTCTCCCCCAACAAGAACCTGGACCCGGCGGCGTACCCGAACGACGTCCAGCGCGAGATCGCCAAGGCGCTCATCGGCGCCGGGGACGACTTCCGCTTCGACATGTCGGACCAGATGCCGCAGTCCTTCGGCGGGACGCCGGGCAAGGGCGAGTGGAAGGCGCTCCAGGACTTCCTGAAGAACCCGAAGGACATCGCGGGGACGCAGGCGCGCCTGGAGGCGGACGCGGCGAAGGCCTACAAGGGCTGAGGCCGACATGCCGGCCACCGGGACCAGGCCCAGGACCAGGGTCGTGGCGGCGGGTTTCCTGCTGCCCGCCCTGCTCCTCCTCGGCGCGCTCGTCGTCTACCCGATCGGGTACTCCGTCCGGCGGTCGCTCTTCGACCGCTCGGACTCGTCCTTCGTCGGCCTCGACAACTACCTGGCGCTCGTCACCGACGACTCGCTCCGCACCGCCGTCCGCAACAACCTGATCTGGCTGCTCGTGGCCCCGGCGGTGGCCACCGCGCTCGGTCTGGTCTTCGCGGTGCTCACCGAACGCGTCCGCTGGGGGACGGCGTTCAAGCTGGTCGTCTTCATGCCGATGGCGATCTCGATGCTGGCCGCGGGGATCATCTTCCGGCTCGTCTACGAGCAGGACCCGGACCGCGGGGTGGCCAACGCCGTCTGGGTCGGCGTCCACGACACCTTCGCCGAGTCCTCCGGCTTCCCGAAGGCCCGCCCGCTGCCCGTGCACCCGCTGAAGCGGGCCGGCGGCGGCGCGTACGAGACGAAGGAGCCGGTACGGGCGGGGGTGCCGGTGCTGCTGCCGCTGGTCGGGGTGGCTCCGGCGCGGATGCCGCAGGACGCCCGCCCGGCGCACGCGCCCACCGGCTCCGGCGCGGAGATCACCGGAACGGCCTGGCTGGACTTCACCCGGGGCGGCGGCGGGAAGCCGAACGCGGTCGACCCGAAGGAGCTGGGCCTTAAGGGGCTGCGGATCGAGGCCGTACGGGACGGGAAGGTGGTCGCCACGGCCACGGCGGCGGCCGACGGCAGCTTCAGCCTGCCCGCCGACCGCGCCGACGGAGCCGTGCTGCGGCTGCCCGCGAGCAACTTCCGGGAGCAGTACAACGGCGTGGAGTGGCTGGGCCCCTCGCTCGTCACCCCGGCCGTCATCGGGGCGTACGTGTGGATGTGGGCCGGGTTCGCGATGGTCCTGATCGGCGCCGGGCTCGCGGCCGTACCGCGCGAGCTCCTGGAGGCGGCGCGGGTGGACGGGGCGAACGAGTGGCAGGTGTTCCGGCGGATCACGGTGCCGCTGCTCGCGCCGGTCCTCGTGGTCGTCCTCGTCACGCTGATGATCAACGTGCTCAAGGTCTTCGACCTGGTCTTCGTCATCGCGCCGGGTTCGGCACAGGACGACGCGAACGTGCTGGCGCTCCAGCTGTACCGCTCGTCGTTCGGCACGGACGCGGATCTCGGGGTCGGCTCGGCGATCTCCGTCGTGCTGCTCCTGCTGGTGCTGCCGGTGATGGTGGTCAACATCCGCCGCATCCGAAGGGAGTCCCGTCGATGAAGGGCTTCGCGGCAAGGGCCTCGGCGCGTGTGACGGGCGGAGCCGTCCGGGTCTTCCTGCTCCTGACCGGCCTGTTCTGGCTGCTGCCGACGGTCGGGCTGCTGCTCTCCTCGCTCCGCTCGCCCTCCGACATCGCGGCGAGCGGCTGGTGGCAGGTGTTCACGGCCCCGGCCCAGCTGACCACCGAGAACTACGGCCGGCTCCTCGCGAACGACACGATCACCGGCTCGCTCGTCTCCACCGTCCTGATCACCGTCCCGGCCACCCTCCTCGTCCTGCTCATCGGCTCACTCGCCGGTTACGCCTTCGCGTGGCTGGAGTTCCCGGGCCGGGACTGGTGGTTCCTGGGCGTGGTGGCGCTGCTCGTGGTCCCGGTGCAGGTGGCCCTGGTGCCGGTGTCGAAGCTGTTCGGCGCGGTGGGGCTGTTCGAGACGACGGCCGGAGTGGTCCTCTTCCACACGGCCTTCGGCCTGCCGTTCGCGATCTTCCTGCTGCGGAACTTCTTCGCGGAGATCCCGCGCGAGCTCCTGGAGGCGGCGCGGCTCGACGGGGCGGGCGAGATCCGGCTCTTCACGCGCGTGGTGCTGCCGCTGGGCGGTCCGGCGATCGCCTCGCTGGGGATCTTCCAGTTCCTGTGGGTGTGGAACGACATGCTGATCGCGCTGATCTTCGCGGACTCGCAGTCCCCGCCGATCACGGTGGCGCTGCAGCAGCAGGTGCGCCAGTTCGGCAACAACGTGGACGTGCTCGCGCCGGGGGCGTTCGTGTCGATGGTGGTGCCGCTGGTGGTGTTCTTCGCGTTCCAGCGACAGTTCGCGTCCGGGGTGATGGCGGGCGCGGTGAAGTAGGGCCTCAGCTCGTGAGCGCCGCGACCGCCGCGCGCGCGAGCTCGTCCGCGTACCCCTTCGGCAGGGGCGTACGGACGACGACGAGGCGCCAGTAGAGCGGGCCGACGACCAGGTCGAGGGCCTTGCCCGGGTCGGTGCCCTCGGGGAGTTCGCCGCGCGCGACGGCCTCGCGGACGACCTGGGTCATGACGCCCTGCTGCCCGTCGAGCAGCACGGCCTTGACGGTCTCGGCGATCTCGGGGTGCCGGGCGGCCTCGACGAGCAGGTCGGGGATGACCTGGGAGGCGACCGGGTGCCGCAGGGCATGCGAGGCCACTTCGAGGAGGGCGCGCACGTCCCCGTACAGGGAGCCGCTGGCGGGGGCCGGCAGGCCCTGGGCGGCGAAGGCGCCGACGAGGTCGAGGACGAGGGCGAGCTTGGACTTCCAGCGCCGGTAGACGGCCGTCTTGCCGACTCCCGCGCGGCGCGCGATGCCCTCGATGGACATCCGGGCGTAGCCGACGGCCGCGAGCTCCTCGAAGACGGCGGCGCGGATGGCCTCGGTCACGTCCTCGCGGAGTACGGCGGCTCCGGCGGGGGCGCGGCGGGGGGTCGGATCGGTCATGGACGGCATCCTAGCCAACCTCGACATCCCGGCGGCGTTACGACGAGACGGTTGCGTTCCGACGTCCGGGCGTCCTACTGTCCCCGTAGCGACGATACGGACCCGTTCCATCGCCGACGGCATCACGCGCCCGGCCCCCGCACGCCGGGACCGGCACGCCCGCGCCCCCGCACCCCTCGTCGAAAGCGCCCGCCCGTGACCTTGACCCTCGCCCCGCCCGTGCAGCAGGCCACCCCCGCGGAGCAGGAGGACCTCACCGCCCTCGCCCGCCGCCACGGCCTGAGCGTCAGCGGCGCCCGCCCCTCGCTCCCCGCCTACGTCCGGCAGCTCTGGTCCCGCCGCGACTTCATCGCCGCCTTCGCGACCGCCCGCCTCACCGCCCAGTTCAGCCAGGCGCGCCTCGGCCAGGTCTGGCAGGTGGCGACCCCGCTCCTCAACGCGGCCGTGTACTACCTGATCTTCGGCGTCCTGATGAACGCGAAGAGCGGGGTGCCCGACTACATCCCCTTCCTGGTGACCGGCATCTTCGTGTGGACCTTCACGGCCAACACGGCCCAGGCCGGCACCCGGGCGATCAGCGGCAATCTGGGCCTGGTCCGCGCCCTGCACTTCCCGCGCGCCAGCCTGCCGATCTCGCTCGCGTTCCAGCAGCTCCAGCAGCTGCTGTTCTCGCTCGCCGTGCTGGTCGTGATGCTGGTCTGCTTCGGGGAGTTCCCCACCTGGAGCTGGCTGCTCGCGGTCCCCGCGCTGTTCTGCCAGGCGCTGTTCAGCACGGGCGTCGCCCTCGCCCTGGCCCGGGTCGCGGCCCGCACCCCGGACATCAGCCAGCTGATGCCGTTCGTGCTCCGGACCTGGATGTACGCCTCGGGCGCGATGTGGTCGATCCAGAACCTGGCGCGCGGCGGCCGCTTCCCGGAGGCCGTGGTCCTCGCGCTCCAGTGCAACCCGGCGGCGGTCTACATCGACCTGATGCGCTTCGCCCTGATCGAGAGTTACACGAGGACACAGCTGCCGCCGCACGTGTGGGCGCTGGCGGTCGGCTGGGCCGTGCTGGCCTTCGCGGGCGGTTTCATCTGGTTCTGGAAGGCGGAGGAGACGTACGGCCGTGGCTGACGCACAGAAACACGCACAGAAGCACGCACAGCAGCACGCACAGCAGCACGCACAGCAGCACGCACAGCAGCAGGCGCAGGGAACCCCCACCGTCATCGCCGACGGCGTCCACATCACGTACACCGTGCACGGCGGACACCCGGGCGGCCGGGGCGGCGCCACGGCCGCGCTCGGCCGGATCATGCGGCGCGGTACGGCTCCGACGGCCCGGCGGGTCCATGCCGTGAAGGGCGTCAGCTTCGTCGCGTACCGGGGCGAGGCAATTGGCCTGATCGGTTCGAACGGCAGTGGGAAATCCACCCTCCTGAAGGCCATCGCGGGCCTCCAGCCGGTCGACCGGGGCGCGATCCACACCCACGGACAGCCCTCCCTGCTCGGCGTCAACGCGGCCCTGATGAACGATCTGACCGGCGAGCGGAACGTGATCCTGGGCGGGCTCGCGATGGGCATGAGCCGCACGGAGGTCCGCGAGCGCTACGACGAGATCGTCGACTTCTCCGGCATCAACGAGAAGGACGACGCCATCTCCCGCCCGATGCGGACGTACTCCTCCGGGATGGGCGCCCGGCTGCGCTTCGCCATCGCCGCAGCCAAGAGCCACGACGTGCTCCTCATCGACGAGGCCCTGTCGACCGGCGACGCGCGCTTCCGCCGCCGCAGCCAGCAGCGGATCGACGAGCTGCGGGCGGAGGCGGGCACGGTCTTCCTGGTCAGCCACTCGAACTCCACGATCACGGAGACCTGCGAGCGGGCGCTGTGGCTGGAGGCGGGCACGCTGCGGATGGACGGCCCGGCGAAGGAGGTCGTGGCGGCATACGAGGAGTTCACGGCCAAGCCGGACGCACAGAAGGCCAACAAATAAGACATAGCGGTCTAAAGTGCGGTGGGATGACGAACGATCACCCGCAGCCGGACCCCCTCGCGTCGCCACCCCGCTCGGCGAGCGACCCCCCCGCCCTCACCGGGTCCCCCTTCGACTCGGACACCTTCACCTCCGCCACCTTCGTCACCGTCGGCCGCGGCCCCCACCTCGCCCTCGCCGCCGTCTGGCTCCTCACCCGGGCCGGCATGCTCCTGCTCCTCGCCCGCGACGACCTCGGCATCGGCGGGGTGGCCCGCGAGGTCGCCCTCTACCAGCACTGGTACGGGAAGTTCGCCGACGGCACCTTCCCGCCCGGCGACGTCACCTGGCAGTACCCGCCCGGCGCGGGCCTCGTGATCATGTCGCCGGGCATCCTCCCCTGGCTCAGCTACTTCCAGGCCTTCGTCACCCTCACCCTCCTCGCCGACGCCCTCGTCACCCTCGCCCTCGCCCGCGCCGACAGCGCCCGCCTCACCCACGGCACCTGGGTCTGGGTCTGCGGCCTCCCCCTCCTCCTCCACCTCCCGCTCGCCCGGTACGACGTCCAGGCCACCGCCCTCGCCGTGCTCGCCCTCCTCGCCCTGGGCGCCCGCTCCACCGCCGGCCACCAGCTCGGCGGGGCGCTCGCCGGGATCGGCGCCATGGTCAAGGTGTGGCCGGCGCTCGCCCTGATCGGCACCCCCCGGGGCCGTACCACCCGCGAGGCCTGGACCGCCGCCGCCGTCACCGCGCTCGCGCTCCTCGCCACCCTCGCGCTGTTCTTCTCCGGCTCGCTCGGCTTCCTGCGCCAGCAGGGCAGCCGCGGCATCCAGATCGAGTCCCTGGGCGGCACGGCCCTCGCGGTCGCCCAGGCCACCGGCGTCTGGCCGGGCAGGGTCGAGTTCCGCTACGGGGCCTTCGAGTACGTCGGCCCGTACGTCTCCAGCCTCGGGCACCTCGCCCTGCTGCTCACCGTCATCGCCTTCGGCTGGCTGCTCCTGTGGCGCCTCCAGGCCCGCCGCTGGACCCCCGCCACCCCGCTCGACGCGGCCCTCGCCGCCGTCCTGCTCTTCACCGTCACCAGCCGGGTGATCAGCCCCCAGTACATGATCTGGCTGCTCGGCCTCGCCGCCGCCTGCCTGACCTCACGCGACACCGTGATGCGCCCGGTCGCCCTGCTGCTCCTCCCGGCGGCCGCGCTGAGCTCCCTCGCGTACCCCGTCCTCTACGACGAGGTCATCCTCGGCACCCCCACCGGCGTGGCGGTCATGGTGCTCCGCAACGCCCTGCTCCTCGCCGCGGCCCTGCTGGCCGCCCGCCGGCTGTGGACCTCCACGACCGGCGCACCGCCCGCCGAGTGAATCCACCGGGGAAGACGGGAAGTTGGCGAACTCCACCGTGCCGTACTCTCGTTCGGAAAGCGCTGTCCGCACCCGGCTGCGGCAGCGGCGGGAAGAGCGGGGGAGGCTCTCATCGGTACCGGCGTCGACGACACACTCACGCCCCTGGGTCCCGAGGATCCGCGGGAGGTCGCCGGATACCGGCTGGTCGCCCGGCTCGGCGCGGGCGGCATGGGCACCGTCTACCTGTCGCACACACGCGGCGGCCAGCCCGTCGCCCTGAAACTGATCCTGCGCGAGCACGGCCAGGACCCCGAGTTCCGGCAGCGCTTCGAGCAGGAGGTGCAGGCCGCCCGCCGGGTGCAGGGATACCACCTGGTGCCGGTGGTCGACCACGACACCTCGGGCGCCTCCCCGTGGCTGGCCTCCGCCTTCGTCCCGGGCATCGCGCTGCACGACGCGCTCGGCGCCTTCGGGGCGCTGCCGCTGAGCTCCGTCTTCCCGCTCGTCGGCTGCGCGGCCCGGGCCCTGACCTCGATCCACGCCGCCGGGGTCGTCCACCGCGACCTGAAGCCGAGCAACATCATGCTCGCCCCGACCGGCCCGTACGTCATCGACTTCGGCATCGCCCGCGCCGCCGACGCCACCCAGATCACCCGCAGCGGGCGGATCATCGGCACCCCGCAGTACATGTCGCCGGAGCACGCCCTCGGCGAGCCGGTCACCCCGGCCGGCGACGTCTTCTCCCTCGGTCTGATCGCGGCCGTCGCCGCCACCGGACGCCACCCCTACGGCGACGGCGGGGCCTTCACCGTGGGCACCCGGATCGCCAACACCGCCCTGCGGCCCCCGGACCTCGACGGCTACCCGACGGAGCTGCGCCCGCTCCTGGAGCGCTGCCTCACCGCCGACCCGGCGGACCGGATCACCCCCGCCGAGCTGACCGACTGGTGCGAGCGCGCCGCGGGACGCCCGCTGACCGCGCTCGGCGACTGGCTTCCGGCCCCGGTGGCGGCGGCCGTCGACCGCCGCGTACGGGCGACCGACGGCACCGGCCCGGCCGACGCACCGACCATGCCGCCCCCGGCGACGGCCCCCGGCGGCACTGGGCCCACCGCTGCCGACCCCTCCCATGGGACCAACCCGCAGCCCGGTCCGCCGACCCATGAGCCGACCCTGCGAGACGCCACCCCGCCGCCCGGCACCGACCCGGCGCAGGCCTTCGCGCCGCCGACCGCCGAAGCGGCGACCCACACCTTCGCCCCGCCGCCGCCGGGCTTCGGGCCCGCGCCCGCCTCGTACGGCCCACCCGCCCCCGCGACCTCCCCCTCGCCCTCCCCGCGCCGGCAGACGCAGATCGCGGTCGCGGTGACGGTCGCCGTCCTCCTGGTCGCCGGCACCTGGCGCGTCGCCCAGAGCTTCGGCGGCGACGGGGACGGCGGCGACGACGCCCGCGGCGGCACCACGCCGACCGCCGGCGGAACGCCCGGCCCCACCTCGGCCCCGCCGAGCACCGCCCCGAAGACCACCGCCCCGACGCCGGCCGCCGACGGCGGGTACACCAAGATCATCACGGAGCGGCCGTTCGCCCTGCGCGCGCCCGCCGAACCGGAGATCGCCGGGGTCGACCTCGACGTCCCCGAGATCAAGGGCACCGGCGACTTCAACCGCTACGACTCAGAACTGATCATGAACGAGGTCTCCGGCGGACGCTGGGAGTTCCCCAGCGGCATGGGCAAGAGCACCGGAAAGACCGCCCAGCTGTGCCTGGAGGGCTCCCAGGGCGATGTCCTCCCCCAGGAGATCGAGGCCGAGAAGCTCCGCGAGGAGATCCCCGTGGGCACCCTCCTGTGCGGAAAGACCAGCGACGACAAGCTCGCGATGCTGGAGATCACCAAGATCACCAAGAACGCCGAGAACGACCTGCCGAACTACTTCGCCAAGCTCACCGTCTGGAAGCTCTAGGCGGAGACGACGGACGCCCGACCCCGCCGGAACACGGGGAAGGGCCCCGCCGGAACACCGGCGGGGCCCTTCCTCAGGCACGGATCAGCTGTGCGAACGGAGCAGCGTCCGCATCGTCCGCATCGCGACCGACAGGTTCGCCAGGTCGAAGGTGTCCGAGCCCTGGATCTCCTCCAGGGTCGTCCGCGCGCGGCCCAGGATCGCCGCGTTCTTCTCCTCCCAGGCCTTGAACCGCTCCTCGGGGCTCGTGGTGCCGTTGCCGACCGTCAGGACGTCGGCGGTCAGCGCCGCGTGCGCCGCGAAGAGGTCCTCGCGGATCGAGGCGCGGGCCATCGACTGCCACCGGTCGCTGCGCGGCAGCTCGATGATCCGGTCCATGAGGTCGGTGATCCGCAGCCGGTCGGCCAGGTCGTAGTAGACCTCGGCGACCGCGAGCGGCTCCTTGCCCATGCGGTCCGCGATCGCGACGATGTCGAGCGTCGGGAAGGCGGAGGAGAAGCCGGCGACCCGCAGCGCGAGCTCCTCCGGCACGCCGACCTCGGTCAGCTCCTCCAGGATCGACTGGTACCACTCCAGGTCCGCGCCGCGCAGCAGCTGCGGCAGCTGGGCCCAGACCTCCTCGACGCGGTCGGCGAAGAACTCGATGGTCTCGGTGAGCTGGAGCGGCTGCGGCCGGTTGTTGAGCAGCCAGCGGGTGCCGCGCTCGACGAGCCGGCGGGAGTGCAGCCGCATCCGGGTCTGGACGTCGGCCGGCACCACGTTGTCGAGGGCCTCGACGGCGTCCCAGACCTGGCCGAGGCGGAAGACGACCCGGGCGGCGGTCTGCGCGCGGACGATCTCCTCGATGGACGCGCCGGTCTCCTCGCGGAGGCGGTGCAGGAAGGTCGAGCCACCGGTGTTGACGGTGTCGTTGACCAGGACCGTCGTGATGATCTCGCGGCGCAGGGCGTGGCCGTCGACGGCCTCGGCGAACTTCTCGCGCAGCAGCGTCGGGAAGTACGCGTGGAGCAGCCCGCGCAGGTACGGGTCGTCCGGCAGCTCCGTACCGATCAGCTCGTCGGCCACCGTGATCTTGGTGTACGCGAGGAGGACGGCGAGCTCGGGCTGGCTCAGGCCCCGGCCGTTGTTGAGGAGCTCGCGGATCTGCCGGTCGTTGGGCAGGAACTCCAGGGAGCGGTCGAGGGCCCCGTCGCGGCCCAGGCGGCGCATGAAGCGCTGGTGGGCGTGGAGCAGGGACGGCGACTGGGCGACGGCGTTGGCCAGGGCGGTGTTCTGCGCGTAGTTGTTGCGCAGGACGAGCCGGCCGACCTCGTCCGTCATCTCGGCGAGGATCTTGTTGCGCTGCTTGACGGTCATGTCGCCCTCGGCGACGAGCCCGTTGAGCAGGATCTTGATGTTGACCTCGTGGTCGGAGGTGTCGACGCCGGCGCTGTTGTCGATGGCGTCGGTGTTGACCTTGCCGCCCTGGCCCTCGGGGCCGCCGGCGCGGGCGAACTCGATGCGGCCCAGCTGGGTCGCGCCGAGGTTGCCGCCCTCGCCGATGACCTGGGCGCGGACGTCCTGGCCGTCGACGCGGATGGCGTCGTTGGCCTTGTCGCCGACGTCGGCGTTGGACTCGGCCGAGGACTTCACGTACGTGCCGATGCCGCCGTTCCACAGCAGGTCGACGGGCGCCTGGAGGATCGTCTTCATCAGGTCGGCCGGGGTCATCTTGGTGACGCCGTCCTCGATGCCGAGGGCGGCCCGCATCTGCGCGTTGACCGGGATGGACTTGGCGCTGCGGGGGTGGATGCCGCCACCCGCGGAGAGCAGCGAGGTGTCGTAGTCCGCCCACGAGGAGCGCGGCAGGTCGAAGAGCCGGCGGCGCTCGGCGTACGAGACGGCCGCGTCCGGGTTCGGGTCGATGAAGATGTGGCGGTGGTCGAAGGCGGCGACCAGGCGGATGTGCTCGGAGAGCAGCATGCCGTTGCCGAAGACGTCGCCGGACATGTCGCCGACGCCGACGACGGTGAAGTCCTCGGTCTGGGTGTCGTGGCCCAGCTCGCGGAAGTGCCGCTTGACGGACTCCCAGGCGCCGCGGGCGGTGATGCCCATGCCCTTGTGGTCGTAGCCGGCGGAGCCGCCGGAGGCGAAGGCGTCGCCGAGCCAGAAGCCGTACGACTCCGCGACGCCGTTGGCGATGTCGGAGAAGGTGGCGGTGCCCTTGTCGGCGGCGACCACGAGGTACGTGTCGTCCTCGTCGTGGCGGACCACGTCGACCGGCGGCACGACCTCGCCCGCGACCAGGTTGTCGGTGATGTCGAGGAGGGCCGAGATGAAGGTCTTGTACGAGGCGATGCCCTCGGCCAGCCAGGCGTCGCGGTCCACGGTCGGGTCCGGGAGCTGCTTGGCGACGAAGCCGCCCTTGGCGCCGACGGGCACGATGACGGTGTTCTTCACCATCTGCGCCTTGACCAGGCCGAGGATCTCGGTACGGAAGTCCTCACGGCGGTCGGACCAGCGCAGGCCGCCTCGGGCGACCTTGCCGAAGCGCAGGTGGACGCCCTCGACGCGCGGGGAGTACACCCAGATCTCGAAGGCGGGGCGCGGGGCCGGCAGGTCGGGGATGGCCTGCGGGTCGAACTTCATCGACACGTAGGCGTGCGGCTTGCCGTCGGCCGTGGTCTGACCCCCCTTACCGCTTCCCTCGCTGGCGCTCTGGAAGAAGTTGGTCCGCAGCGTGGCCTTGATGACGGTGAGGAAGGACCGCAGGATCCGGTCCTCGTCGAGGCTCGCGACCTGGTCGAGGGCGGCGTCGAGCTCTTCGAGGAGCGCGTCGATCAGCTCGGTGCCGGCGCGCTGGCGCTCCGGCGCCATGCGGGCCTCGAAGAGGTTGACCAGCAGCCGGGTGGTGTGGACGTTGTTGCGGAGGGTGTCCTCCATGTAGTCCTGGCTGAAGGTCGAGCCGGCCTGGCGCAGGTACTTGGCGTAGGCGCGGAGCACCATCGCCTCGCGCCAGTTGAGCCCGGCGGAGAGGACGAGGGAGTTGAAGTTGTCGTTCTCGGCCTCGCCGGTCCAGGTGGCGGCGAAGGCCTCCTGGAAGCGCTCGCGGGCGTCGTCGGCGAGGTAGTCCCCGCCGTTGCCCGTGGTGGCCGGCATCCGCAGACCGAAGTCGTAGATCCAGGCGTGGGTGCGGTCGGAGCAGCGCAGCTCGTACGGGCGCTCGTCGGTGACCTCGACGCCGAGCCGGTTGAGGACCGGCAGGACGGCGGAGAGGGAGATCTGGTCGCCCGTCTTGTAGATCTTGAAGCGGCGCTCGCCGGGGCCGGCGACGACGGGCTCGTACAGGGAGAGCGCGAAGTCCTTGCCGCTGCTGGCGAGGGCCTCCAGGTGGACCAGGTCGGCGACGGCCGCGCGCGGCGAGTGGTCGGCCTTGTAGCCCTCGGGGAAGGCGTTGCCGTAGCGGCGGAGCAGCTCGGCGGCACGCTCCTCGCCGCACTCGGCGTTGAGGGCCTCGCCGAAGCCGTCGGCCCAGGAGCGGGCGGCGTCGACGAGCCGGGCCTCGATGCGGTCGACGTCGGCGTCGGTGAGCTTGGCCAGCTCGGTGCCGGGCTTGACGCGGACGACGAAGTGCAGCCGGGACAGGATCGACTCGGTGTTCCAGGCGGTGAAGTCGACGCTGGTGCCGTCGAGCTCCTCCTTCAGGATGTCGATGATCCGCAGCCGGACGCGGGTGGTGTAGCGGTCGCGCGGCAGGTAGACGAGGGCCGAGTAGTAGCGGCCGTACTCGTCCTGGCGCAGGTAGAGCCGCAGCCGGCGGCGCTCCTGGAGGTACAGGACGCTGGTGACGATGGACCGCAGCTGGTCGGACGGGGTCTGGAAGAGCTCGTCGCGCGGGTAGGTCTCCAGGATCTGGAGCAGGTCGCGGCCGTCGTGGCTGTTCGGCGAGAAGCCGGCGCCCGCGAGGACCTCCTGGACCTTGCGCTTGACGACGGGGACCCGGCGGACGGACTCGGTGTAGGCGGCGGACGAGAAGAGGCCGAGGAAGCGGCGCTCGCCGATGACGTTGCCCTCGGCGTCGAACTTCTTCACGCCGACGTAGTCGAGGTACGAGGGGCGGTGCACGGTCGCCCGGCTGTTGGCCTTGGTCAGGATCAGCAGCTTGTGCTCGCGCGCCTTGGCGCGGGCGTCGGCGGGCAGCCGGCTGAAGGAGGGCGAGACGGGGTGGGCGTGGTGGCCCTCGTCGTCGGCGCCGTGCTGCGGGTCGGAGCGCAGGATGCCGAGGCCGGTGCCGGGGACGGCGGACAGGGCGTCGCCGTTGACCAGCTCGTACTCGCGGTAGCCGAGGAAGGTGAAGTGGTCGTCGGAGAGCCAGCGCAGCAGCTCCTGCGCCTCCTCCACCTCGGTCGGGCGCAGGTCGGAGGCGGTGGGCTCGTCGGCGAGGCCGTCGGCGATGCGCAGGGCGGCATCGCGCATCTTCTCCCAGTCCTCGACGGTCTCGCGGACGTCGGACAGGACGCGCAGCAGGTCGTTGGTGATCTGCTTGAGGTCGGCCTTGTCGGTCTCGCGGTCGATCTCGACGTGGATCCAGGACTCGTTCAGCGCGTCGTGCGGCAGCTCGCCCGGGATCTGCGCCGACAGGACCTCGATGAGCTTCCCGGCGATGTCACGGCGGACGAGGACCTGCGGGTGGATCACGACGTGGATGCCGCGGCCCTGGCGGGACAGCTCGTTGGTGACCGAGTCGACGAGGAACGGCATGTCGTCGGTGACGACCTCGACGACGGAGTGGCTGCTGGTCCAGCCGTTCTCCTCCACCGTCGGGGTGTGGACGCGCACGTTCGCGGTGCCCTGCGGGCGGTTCTCCGCGAGGCGGTAGTGAGAGAGCGCGGCGCCGAACACGTCGACCGGGTCGCGGTCGGCGAGGTCCTCGGGCGCGGTGTGCAGGTAGTAGCGCTGGAGGTAATCGAGCACGGTGTCCCGGTCCGGACGCTCCCCAGAGCCCTCCGGGCCCGTCGGAAGTCGCCCCCCGACCGGGCTGTGCTCAGCTACGCGAGCGGCCCTCTCGAGCAGCTCGGCCTTTGCTTCGTCCAGCTTGGTCTGCATGTCCTCTGACTCCTGTCGCGCGCCGTTGCGTGACGTCGGTGGAAGAAAGGACACAACGCCACGACGCGGTGATTCCGGTCGAAGTCGACGTTATGCCCGGATGAGAGATGCCCAGGTCGTTATCGGCCACGGAACGCGGCACGCCCGGACGGAGAGGATCGGCGAACGCACGGTCGGCCCGGCCGCTGTCGCGGTCCGGGCGGCAGCCGGGGGCTTCACTGCCCCCCTGGCGTATCGCGCTGATCACGGCAAAAGCCTATCGCTCCCGACCCCCGAACCGTCATGAGCCGTATGCGTACAAAAGAGCGGGGGAAGTTTGACGATATGGACAGCGACACGTGTCTCCTCGGCAAACCCCCACGCCGGAGGCACCGGGTGCGCAAGCATGGGCACAGCACGACAGACCGACCATCTGTGATCTGGGAGAGCCATGGCGAAGATCCTGATCGTGACCGGGGACGCGGCCGAGTCGCTGGAGGTGATGTACCCCTACCAGCGGCTTCTGGAGGAGGGGTACGAGGTCGACATCGCGGCCCCGGCCCGCAAGACGCTCCGCTTCGTCGTCCACGACTTCGAACCGGGCTACGACACGTACACGGAGAAGCCGGGCTACACCTGGCCCGCCGACCTGGCCTTCTCGGAGGTCGACCCGGGCGCGTACGTGGCGGTGGTGATCCCGGGCGGCCGGGCGCCGGAGTACCTGCGCAACGACCCGGAGCTCCGGAAGATCCTCAAGGCCTTCTTCGACGCCGACAAGCCGGTGGCCCAGATCTGCCACGGCCCGCTCCTGACGGCGGCGATCGGCGGCCTTGAGGGCCGCCGCGTCACGGCCTATCCGGCCCTGGAGCTCGACATGCAGGCGGCGGGAGCGACGTTCCAGGACACCGCGGCGGTCGTGGACGGCCTCCTGGTCTCCTCCCGGGCCTGGCCGGACCACCCCACCTGGATGCGCGAATTTCTGAAGGTCCTCCGCGCGAAGGGCTAGCGACCCCGTTGTGGGCGGGCGTCGGTGGTTTGTGGGCATGCGTTCCTCCCCCAGACTTCGTCCGGGGGGACCCCCAGGGCGGAACGGGTGGGCACAAACCACCCACCGAGCCGCACCCGGCCGGTCCGCCCGCCCACCACCGGACAGCGTCCGTCAGACGAGCTCCTCCGCCACAGCGACGGCCTCTTCCAGCGAGTCGACGACGGGCACCCCCACCCGCGACAACGAAGCCCGACTGTGCGACCCCCCGGTGTAAAGCACCGCCCGCGCCCCCACATGCGCCGCCGCCACGGCATCATCAGCGGCATCCCCGATGACGACGACCCGTTCCGCCGCAACACCCAGCGCGGCAAGATGCCGCACCATGTGCCCCGACTTCCCCTCGGTCGACGCATCCACCCGCCCGTCCATGCGAACGAACCGCTCCGCGATCCCGTACCGCCGCACGAGCGGCACAAGATGCGCATGCGGCGCGAGCGACAGCAGCGACTGCGTGAACCCGGCCTCCTGCCGCGCGAGGAGCAGCTCCGCCGCCCCCGCGGTGAGCCCGCAGGACTCGGCCCGCTCCCAGTAGTGCCGGTGGAAGGTCCCGTCCATGACGGTCCACTCCTCGTCCGTCGGCAGCCGCCCCATGATCCGCTCGTAGAACCTCGGCACCGGCACCGTGTACAGCTCGCGGTACCGCTCCAGCGTGATCTCTTCGAGCCCCAGCTCCAGGAAGGCCGCGTTCGTCGCGCCGATCACCGCGCCGATGTCGTCGAGCAGTGTGCCGTTCCAGTCCCAGACCAGGTGTTTTCCGTGCTTCCCCATGAGGAGAGACGGTACCCGGGGACTCAGCCGAGCAGGGAGGGGATCTCCTGCACCCCGAACCAGAGCAGCTCGTGGTCCTCGGCCCCGTCGACGACGAACTGCGCGTCGTCGTCGCCCTGGTCCGCCGCCCCGAGCGCGTCCGCCGCGGCCGTGACGTCCGCCTCGGCGTCGTCCGCGTCGGCGTGCACGGCCGCGGCCTTGGCCAGCGGTACGGCTCCGGCGACGCGGACCTCGCCGATGGAGGCGGCGTCGAGCCCGCGGTCGGGGTCGACGGTCGCGTTCTTGTCGGCCACGTCGACGGCGACGACGATCCGGCGCCGGGGCGCCTCGGGGTCGCCGGCGAGGAGCCGCAGGGAGGCGGAGGCGGCCCGGTTGAGCGCCGCGTACTCCAGCTCCTCGATGTCGTCGGAGACGTACCACTCGCGCAGCGCGGGCGTGACGGCGTAGGCGGTCAGCGGACCGGGACCCAGCTCGCCCGCCTTGTGCGCCTGTGCGAGACCGGGGAGGGTCAGAGGGACGTAGACGCGCATGGCAGGCCGCTTTCGTAGACGCAGGGCCCTCAGGATACGTGCGGAGTCCCCCTTCGGGGCGGCGGCCCTGACATGCCGTCCGTCCACCGCGGAAGGCCGCCCGCCGACCCGCCGGAGAGCCGGTGTTCGACCGCGCCACCCGGATAGGTGATCCGTTTTCGAGGCCGCCCCGGTGCCGCGGACTCCTTGCGGGGCCTCGGCATACCCCCGTACAAGATCCCCAACGAAAGTTACTGACTGGTATCACTCGGTGACGCAACGACAGGGGATCGCCATGAACGCCACGCTCACCACCACGCCCTCCCCGCTCCCCCGGCCCCGCGCCCGCTCCCGCACGGCCCCCGGCGGCCCGGCCGGCACGCGCCCGCGTGGCGCCGCCGGAGCCCGTCCCCGCGGCATCACAGGCACCCGCCCCCACACCCCGGCCCAGGGCGGCCCGCCCCGCACCCTCCCCCCGCACACCGTCTTCGCCGAACGCCTGCTCGCCGTGCTGAGCGGGGAGCGGCCCGTCCACTGGATGCTCGGCCACACCGTCGGAGACGCGTACGAGCAGCTCGTCCGGCTGGCCCCGGAGACGCCCCTGCGCTCGCTCGGCCCCCGCCCGGTCCTGCGCCGCTGCTCGATCCAGGTGCACCACCCGCACGCGGCGATCGAGGCCTTCGCGACCATCGCGACCGGCCCCCGCGTCCGGGCCATGGCGTTCCGCCTGGAGCGCGGCGAGGACCAGCGCTGGCGCTGCGCCGCCGTGGAACTGGACGGCCTCGGCGTGGCCGCCCGCCACCCATGACGAAGGGGCCGGCCGCCCTCCCGGGCGACCGACCCCTCCTTCGACAGCTTCAGAACGTCACTTCTTGCGGCGACGCCCGCCGCCCGCGTTCTTCTGCGCCTTGCGGCGCTCCGCGCGGGTCAGCCCGTCGCCGGAGTCCACGTCGTCGGAGGCGAAGTCGCCCTCGACGACACCGCCGTCCCCGTCCACGGTCGGCGCGGAGAAGTGCAGCCGGTCCGGCCGCTGCGGGGCGTCGAGCCCCTTGGCGCGGATCTCCGGACGCCCGGCACCCGCCGGCACGTCCTCCTTGTCGAGCGACGGAGCGCTCGCCTGCACCGGGACCTCCTCGACCTGCTGCTCGACCTGGACCTCCAGGTTGAACAGGTAGCCGACGGACTCCTCCTTGATGCCCTCCATCATGGCGGTGAACATGTCGAAGCCCTCGCGCTGGTACTCGACCAGCGGGTCCTTCTGCGCCATCGCGCGCAGGCCGATGCCCTCCTGGAGGTAGTCCATCTCGTAGAGGTGCTCGCGCCACTTGCGGTCGAGGACCGAGAGGACCACGCGACGCTCCAGCTCGCGCATGATGTCCGAGCCGAGCTGCTTCTCGCGCGCGTCGTACTGCTCGTGGATGTCGTCCTTGATGGACTCGGCGATGAACTCGGCGGTGATGCCCGCCCGGTCCCCGGCCGCGTCCTCCAGCTCGTCCACGGTGACCTTCACCGGGTAGAGCTGCTTGAAGGCGTTCCACAGACGGTCGAGGTCCCACTCCTCCGCGAAGCCCTCGGCGGTCTCCTGGCGGATGTAGTCGTCGATCGTGTCGTCCATGAAGTGGCGCACCTGCTCGTGCAGGTCCTCGCCCTCCAGGACGCGACGGCGCTCGCCGTAGATGACCTCGCGCTGCCGGTTGAGGACCTCGTCGTACTTCAGGACGTTCTTACGGGTCTCAAAGTTCTGGGTCTCGACCTGGGACTGCGCGGAGGCGATGGCACGGGTGACCATCTTGTTCTCGATCGGGACGTCGTCCGGCACGTTGGCCATGGCCATCACGCGCTCGACCATCTGCGCCTTGAACAGACGCATCAGGTCGTCGCCGAGCGAGAGGTAGAAGCGGGACTCGCCGGGGTCGCCCTGACGGCCGGAACGACCACGCAGCTGGTTGTCGATACGACGCGACTCGTGGCGCTCGGTGCCGAGGACGTACAGACCGCCGAGGTCCTTGACCTCCTCGAACTCCGCCTTCACGGCCTTCTCGGCCCGCTCCAGGGCGCCGGGCAGGGCCGCGGCCCACTCCTCGACGTGCTCGACCGGGTCCAGGCCCGCCTGGCGCAGCTCGGCCTCGGCGAGGTCGTCCGGGTTGCCGCCGAGCTTGATGTCCGTACCACGGCCGGCCATGTTCGTGGCGACGGTGACGGCGCCGCGGCGGCCGGCCTGGGCGACGATCGTGGCCTCGCGCTCGTGGTGCTTGGCGTTGAGGACCTCGTGCGGGATGCCGCGCTTGGCGAGCTGCTGCGAGAGGTACTCGGACTTCTCGACGGACGTGGTGCCGACGAGGACCGGCTGGCCCTTCTCGTGCTTCTCCGCGATGTCGTCGACGACGGCGGCGAACTTGGCGACCTCGGTCCGGTAGATCAGGTCGGACTGGTCCTTGCGCTGCATCGGCCGGTTCGTCGGGATCGGGACGACGCCGAGCTTGTAGATCTGGTGGAACTCGGCGGCCTCGGTCATGGCCGTACCGGTCATGCCGGACAGCTTGTCGTAGAGGCGGAAGAAGTTCTGCAGGGTGATCGTGGCGAGGGTCTGGTTCTCGTCCTTGATCTGCACCCCTTCCTTCGCCTCGATCGCCTGGTGCATGCCCTCGTTGTAGCGGCGGCCGGCGAGGATACGGCCGGTGTGCTCGTCGACGATCATGACTTCGCCGTCCATGACGACGTAGTCCTTGTCCTTCTTGAACAGTTCCTTCGCCTTGATGGCGTTGTTCAGGTAACCGACGAGCGGGGTGTTCACCGACTCGTAGAGGTTGTCGATGCCCAGCCAGTCCTCGACCTTGGCGACGCCCGCCTCGTGGATGGCGACGGTGCGCTTCTTCTCGTCGACCTCGTAGTCGCCGGTCTCCTCGATGCCCTTGAGCGGGTTGCCGGGCTCGCCCTTGCTCAGCCGGGTGACGAGCTTGGCGAAGTCGCCGTACCACTTGGTCGCCTGGTCGGCGGGGCCGGAGATGATCAGCGGCGTACGGGCCTCGTCGACGAGGATGGAGTCGACCTCGTCGACACAGGCGTAGTTGTGGCCGCGCTGGACGAGCTCGTCCTTGGACCACGCCATGTTGTCGCGCAGGTAGTCGAAGCCGAACTCGTTGTTCGTGCCGTACGTGATGTCGCAGGCGTACTGCTCGCGGCGCTGGGCCGGCGTCATGTTGGCCAGGATGCAGCCGACGGTCAGGCCCAGGAACTTGTGGACGCGACCCATCATCTCGGAGTCGCGCTCGGCCAGGTAGTCGTTGACCGTGATCAGGTGCACGCCCTTGCCGGAGAGCGCGTTGAGGTACGCCGGGAGGGTACCGACGAGGGTCTTGCCCTCACCGGTCTTCATCTCGGCGACGTGGCCGAGGTGGAGGGCGGCGCCGCCCATCAGCTGGACGTCGTAGTGGCGCTGGCCGAGAACGCGCTTGGCGGCCTCGCGAACGGTCGCGAAGGCCTCCGGCATCAGGTCGTCGAGGCTCTCGCCGTCGGCGTACCGCTGCTTGTACTCATCGGTGAGCGCCCGCAGGTCGGCGTCGGAGAGGTTGACGAAGTCCTCTTCGATGGAGTTGACCTGGTCCGCGATGCGGTGCAGTTTGCGCAGGATCTTGCCTTCGCCTGCACGCATGAGCTTGTTGAAGACGGACACTGAGGCTGGTCTCCTTGCCGGTCGGGCCTGGCACTGGGTCTTGTGATGGACGCGAGCGCGGGCACGGCAGGTGGTCCCCACCGCAACGGCCATCGTAAGCGAGACCGCCCTCGCGCAGGGAGGCCCGCAGTGCCGGAGCCGTACGTCCGCCCGTAAAGAGAACGCACGAGGTGGGCGGAAGGTGCCGCCCCATCCGAAAAGTGTTCGCTTCCGGTGCGCGCGGTCACCAGAATCCCGGCATGGATCCCATCATCCTCACCACAGACCGCCTGCGACTGCGGAGCTTCGTCCCCGAGGACGCCGACGCGGTGTACGCCATCTGCCAGGACCCCGCCATCCAGCGCTGGACCGTCGTCCCCTCCCCGTACAAGCGCGAGGACGCCGAGCTGTTCGTCCACCGCCTCGTCCCGGACGGCTGGCGCGACGACACCGAGTACGCCTTCGCCGCCGAACCCGTGGAGGGCGGCCCGCTGCTCGCCGCCGCCAGCCTGATCAGTCGCGGCGCCGGCGTCTGGGAGATCGGCTACTGGCTGGCCGAGGAACACCGCGGCGCCGGCCACATGACCGAGATCGTCCGCGCACTCGCCCACTGGGCCTTCACCGGGCTCGGCTGCACCCGTCTGATCTGGCGCGCCGAGGTCGGCAACACCGCCTCGCGCGCGGTGGCCGAGCGGGTCGGCTTCGCCCCGGAGGGCGTCCAGCGCGCGGGCCTCGCCAACAAGGGCACGCTCCGGGACGCCTGGGTCGGCGCCCTGCTCCCCTCCGACTTCGGCCTGCCGAGCCCCTTGCCGTACCTCCCGGCGCCCGAGCGTCCGGCCGAGGCGGTGTGACTGTCAGTGCCGGGGCCTAGGGTGCGGTCCATGACGACTGCGCCGCGCCCCGCCGCCGAACTGTCCGCCGACGAAGCCCGCAGGATCGCCCTGCGCGCCCAGGGGTTCCTCGGCGCGCCCGACCGCAGGGCCGGGGTGCGCGGGGTCCTTCGCTCCCTCGGCCAGGTCCAGCTGGACACCATCTCGGTCCTGGCCCGCTCGCACGAGCTCATTCCGTACGCGCGCCTGGGCGCCGTGGGCCGCCCGGACGTGGAGAAGGCGTACTGGACCGACGCGCACGCCTTTGAGTACTGGTCGCACGCCGCCTGCATCCTGCCCGTCGAGGAGTGGCCGCACTTCGCCTTCCGCCGGCGCGCCTACCGCGACCGCCCGCACTGGCACCACGAGCTGTCGGCCGGGGCGTACGACACGGTGATCGACCAGCTGCGGGACCAGGGCCCGCTGACGGCGACCGAGCTGGGCGGCGCGAAGAACAAGGGCGAGTGGTGGGACTGGTCCGACAGCAAGATCGCCGTGGAGCGGGCGCTGATGTACGGCGAGGTGGTCGTCACGGAGCGGCGCGGCTGGAAGCGGGTGTACGACCTGGCCGAGCGGGCGATCCCGCAGACGCTGCTCCACGACGACCTGGACGACGCCGAATGCGTGCGGCGCCTGGTGCGGCAGGCGGGCGAGGCCCTCGGCGTGGGCACGCGCGCGGACATCGCCGACTACCACCGGATCAAGGCCGAGCAGTTCGACGCGGTGGTGGAGTCCTCGGGTCTGGTGCCGGTGACGGTGGCGGGCTGGGGGAAGCCCGCCTGGGCGGATCCGGCGGCGCTCGCGTCCGAGCCGCGCGGCCGGCACCGCACGACGCTCCTCTCGCCCTTCGACTCGCTGATCTGGGAGCGGCCGCGCACGGAGCGGATCTTCGGCTTCACGCACCGCCTGGAGGCGTACGTGCCGAAGCAGAAGCGGATCCACGGCTACTTCGCGATGCCGGTCCTCGCCGGGGGCCGCCTGGTCGGCCGGGTGGACCCGGCGCGGGAGGGCCGGACGCTGGTGGCGAAGCAGGTCTCGCTCGACGGCCCGAAGGCCGTACCGGCGGTGGCGAAGGCCCTGCGCGAGGCGGCCGCGTGGGTGGGCTGCGACGCGGTGACGGTGGAGCGTCTGGACCACCCGGAGCTCCTGCCCGACCTGCTCAAGGCTCTCGCCTGAGGCTCACCGGATCTCCAGGATCTTCTCCCGCATCGCGTACACCACGGCTTCCATCCGGGAGTGCAGCTGGAGCTTCTCCAGGATGTTCCGGACGTGGTTCTTCACCGTGTTCTCGGAGATGAACAGCTCCTTGGCGATGTCCCGGTTGTTCATCCCGGTCGCCACCAGCTTGAGGACCTCGAGCTCGCGGTCGGTCAGCCGGGGCGCGGGGACCAGCCGGCGCTCGTCGGTGCGCTGGATCATCGACTTGAACTCGGTGAGGAGCTTGGACGCCATCGAGGGGCTGATCTGCGACTGCCCGTCGGCGACCGCCCGGATCGCGGTGGCGACCTCGTCGGTGGAGATCTCCTTGAGGAGGTAGCCGGTGGCCCCGGCCTTGATCGCGTCGTAGAGGTCGGCCTCCTCGTCGCTGATCGTCAGCATGATGATCTTCGCGCTGGGGGCCACCTCCTTGATGGAGGTGCACGCCTCGATGCCGCCGCGCCGGGGCATCCGTACGTCCATCAGAACGATGTCGGGCAGCAGATCGGCGGCCTTGTCGACGGCCTCGGCGCCGTCACCGGCCTCGCCGACCACCTGGATGTCCTCTTCCTGGGCGAGGACGATCTCGAGTCCCCGGCGGAAGAGGGCATGGTCGTCCACGACGAGGACCCGGATCGGCTCCTTGCGGAAGGCTCCGCTGTCCGAATCCGATCCCTCCGGGACCGCGCCACCGTGCTCGCGCCCGCTGAGCACCGGCCCGAAGCTGTCCGCCATCGTTCCTCCCCCTGAAGGCCGTGGCCTGAATTCGTTTCCGGTCCTCCAACCCGTGCCCGTTCGGCACCGGTTGGCGTGCACGCCATGATTTCATGCCCGCGCGCCCACGGGGCGATCCACGGGCGCACGGGGGTGCCCCTGGGGGCGCGAAGTGCGCTCCAGGGGCACCGAGAGGGACACCTCAGTTCGGAGGCGGAACGGGGCGGCGCATCAGCCGCCGAGCGCACCGCCGGCGCCGCCGCCCTCGGCGAGCGGGTCGCTCTCCAGGTGGATGACGCCGTAGTCGTAGGCGTGTCGGCGATAGACGACGCTCGGCTGCTTGGTGTCGGAGTCGACGAAGAGGTAGAAGTCGTGCCCGACCAGCTCCATCTCGTAGAGCGCCTGGTCGAGCGTCATCGGTGCGGCCCGGTGGGTCTTCTCGCGGACCACGAGCGGGCCTTCGCCCTGGACCTCGATGGAGCCCATCATCGTGGTGGGCACCTTGTCGGTCTCGTCCACGGCCAGTTGGCCGTCTCCGTTGAGCTTGGCGGCGCCGGGCACCACGTCCCCGACCTCCGCCGCGGACAGCCGGCCGTTGCCACGGCGGGTGTACCGCTTGTCGTGCTGCTTGCGCAGTCGGGCCTCGAGCTTGCCGTGGGCGAGGTCGAGCGCTGCGTAAGGGTCGCCTGCCGCTGCTTCCGCCCGGATCACCGGGCCTCGGGAATGGACGGTGATCTCCACGCGGTCGGACCGTTCGGCCTGCCGCGGGTTGGTCTCCTTGGACACCTCGACGTCGAGGCTGATCACCTTGCCGTCGAGCTTCTGGATCTTCTCCAGGTTCAGCTTCTCGGCCACGTGCTTGCGGAACCGCTCGGGCACCTCGGTCTTGCGGCCCTTGACGACGATGTCCACGCAGAACTCCGTTCCCGGATCGCCCTGGTCGGCTCCTTGGCCGCCGGGCATCTCCCTTTGCACCAGCTCCGGTGGTTACCGGAGCTCGGACTTGGCGACTTCGACCTCCTCCTCCCCAGTCGACAAGATCTCCACCCCATCGACAAGAGGTTAATTCGCCCTGAACTCCTGTCCTGTAGGCGCAACCATGTATTCGGTGAGGCGATGGCATTCGCCATTCCTCACAACCGAACATAGCCCCTTCGGACGGGTGTCGGCACCCGCTACCGCGACATACCTCCGTTCGGGTGCTTTCACCTCTCACCACCTGCAACGATCGAAGTTTCCGGCGAGTTCCGGTTTATTTCGAACGAAGCGGGAGAGGATGCGATCACAGCCGCCACCCGCTGTTCGATTCCGCGCTGCGCCGAACCGGCCGGTAAGCCGTGCGGTATTCCACGAATGAACGGAAGGTGTACGGCTCCGAGGGCGCGCGCCGCCTCCGCGAGCGAGGCGCCCGTGGTCATCAGGTCGTCCACGAGCACCACCTTTCCCGCCGTCAGGAGCCGTGCTCCGCCCGGCACGACCTCCAGCGCCCCCGACAGGTTCGCGAGCCGTCCGCGCGCCCCGAGGCCCGCCTGGTCCGCCACGTACCGCCGCTGCCGCAGCACGGGCACGACGCGGGCGGGTCGGCCCGCCCGCCGCAGCCCGGCCGCTGCGGCCAGCGCGATCCGCCGCGTCGGATCATGGCCACGCGCCCGTACGGAAGGCCGCGAGGACGGCACCGGTACGAGGAGCAGCGGGCCGTCCGCGAGTCCCTTCGCGGGCCCGGCAGCGGCCTCCACGGCCCCGGCGAGGGCGCCGCCCAGGGGTCCGGCGAGCGTGAGCGCCCCGCGCTCCTTGTGGGCGATGAGCAGCTCCCGTACGGCCTCGGCGTACGGCGCGGCAGCGTGCACCGAGGGCAGTCCAGCGGGCTCGGGCGAGGGCCGCACCCGGCGCGGTGCCGCCCCGGCGAGGGCGTCCGCGCAGGCGGGGCACAACTCCGTCCGCGGTCTGCCGCAGCCTCCGCAGGCGACCGGCAGCACCAGCCCGGCGATCTCGCGCCACCACCCCCGCATGGCTCCACTGTGCGCCTCCGGACGCCTCCCGGCCACCCCTGTGGAAAACCCACCGGGGATCCCGGAAGTACGTCAGGTGCACGGCTACGGAGGCGCGGGGAGGCAGGCAGAGGCGCCCGCCCGGCCCCCGAGACCGGCAGTCCGCCCGGCCCTCGCGGCGGCAGTCCGGCCCCCGCGACCGGCAGTCCGCCCGGCCCTCGCGGCGGCGGTCCGCCCGGGGCCGCGTCCTAGCCGGGGTAGACGGGCGAGAGGCCCTTCTTGGCGACCGGCTGCCAGTTGGTCCCGGGGGCCAGCCGGACGATGCCGTCGTCGCCGGAGTCGGCCACCACCGGCGCCCTGTCGGTGTGCGGCGCCGCCACCGACGTCACCCCGTTCAGGCCGGGGAGCACCGAGGTCGTCGAGGTCGAGCCGTCGGTCTGGAGGTAGCGGATCTGCTGGACGCCGCCCGCCTCCTTGCCGACGACGACGAGCCGGCTGGGCCCCGCCCAGGAGACGGCCGTGACCGACTCCATCCGGGGCGCGGCGGGCTGGAGGTCGAGGACGGAGACCACCGGTTCGTCGCCCGCCGTCTGCCGCTGGATCCGGCCGATCTGCAGGGTCGTGCGCTCGCCCTGGGTGATGACCAGGGCGATCCGTACGCCGTCCGCGGAGACCCGCAGGGATTCGATGCGGGTGCCGTCGCCCAGCCAGGGCGTGCGGACCTTGACGGGGTGACCGGTGCCGCCGGGCACCATCCACAGCCGGGGCGCGGCCGGGTCCCGGTCGGCGACCCACAGATCGCCCCTGGCGTCCCAGCTGGGCGTGGACAGCCGGTCGTCCGGCCGGGCGGCCCGGCTGGTCAGGACGGGCGGCAGCGGGTCCTGCTCGGTGGTGATGGAGGAGACGAGGAGCTGGCGGCCGGCCTCGCCGACCCCGGCGGCCCGGGTCTCGCCGTGGTCGACGGCGACGGAACCGAGCGGCACGGTGCCCTTGCCGAACGGCCCCGGCACCCCGATCGGCGCGTCCGCCTCCTTGCCGCCGACCAGGAGCTTCATCAGCTTGCCGTGCTCGTCGACGAAGTAGGGGTGCTCCTCGCGGTCGGTATTGCGCACCGCCGCGAACTCGACCGCCTGCCCCTTGCCCACACGGCACAGCGACTGCCCGGCCGACCCGAGGAGCTCCACCTGCTCGACGCGTACGGAGGTCAGGTCGCCCAGCGTGAACAGCAGCTGCGCCGCCATCCGCCGGCACGCCTCGCCGTCGGCCCGGTCCGCCTTGCGGTTGAGCGGCACCCTCAGCGTGGACTGGTCGTCCGTGGTCAGGGTGGTGACGCCGCTCTTCAGCTCCGTACCGGAGGGGAACCGCGAGTCGACGGCCGGCTTCAGCCAGTTCGTCGGGCCTTCGAGGAGCGCCTTGACCGTCTGCGTCACCGGGTCCATCCGGGTGACGGGGTCCTGCCGCTGCCGGATGTAGACGGGGTCGGCGACGACCCACTCCGCCCCGGAGGCGAAGTAGTACTTGTTGACCGACCGGTAGTTGCGGAGGAAGTCGGCCTCGCCGAGGACCAGGCCGGGCGGGAGGCTGTCGATGCGCCATTCCTTGCCCTTGCCGTTCGCCGAGGGCTGCTGCACGACGTGGATCGACTGGAGGTACTCGGCGGGGCTGACCGGCTGGTACGCGTGCCGGGCGTCCACCGTCGCGATCTTGCGGCCGGACAGCGGGTAGGCGCGGCCCTGGTTGTCGGGGTCGGCGTTGCGGTCGGTCGGCTCGCGGTCGGGCGCGGTGGTGAGCACGGTGATGCTCTGCTCCGGCCTCCAGCTCTGCGCGGCCTTCTTCGTGAGGTACTTGCGGGCGGTGGCGAAGCCGGGGTCGTCACTGGTCATGGCTTCCAGGAAGCCGTCGACGATCTCGTCCGGGTCCGCGTTCTCGCGGGGCGCGACGGCATAGACCCGCACCTGCGAGTCACCCGTGTTGGAGCCCTTGACCGGCTGGACGTCACCGCTGTCGGGCATCGTCGCGCACCCGGTCACGAGAAGCCCGCCGCACGCGGCGATGACCACCGCGCGTGTACCGCGTCCCCGCCCCGCGTGCTCCGCTCGGGAGTCAGCGCCCACGTGTTCCGTCCTCCCGCTCCAGTGGTCCGTTCCCGCCGGCCGTCGTCGTGCCCGCCCCGCCGCCGTCGCCGTCGGCCGCCGCTCGCGCCACGACCCGTGCGCCGCTGCCGGGCAGCGCCGTCGGGTCGACGGTCGCCCGCGGCGGCGCGGGCAGCCTCGGCGGTACGGCGAGCGCCGGACGGTCGCCCGCGGGCTGCGTCGGCACCGAGGCGAGCCGGCCGCTCTCCTGCTCGCGTCGGGCGGCCGCCTGCTCGCGGTTGCGCCGGGAGTCGTCGGGCTCCAGCGGGATCGGGGAGCCCCGCAGCGGCTCGTCCGCGGTGCGCGGCAGGGTGAGCCGGAACTGCGAACCGCCGCCGGGCTCGCCCCAGGCCTGGAGCCAGCCGCCGTGCAGCCGCGCGTCCTCGACGGCGATCGACAGGCCGAGGCCGGTGCCGCCGGTCGTCCGCGCGCGTGCCGGGTCGGCGCGCCAGAACCGGTTGAAGACCCGGGTGGCCTCGCCCGGCTTCAGACCCACGCCGTAGTCCCGTACGGCCACGGCGACGGCCCCGCCGGCGGCGGCGAGCTTCACGACCACGTCGCGGCCCTCGCCGTGCTCGACGGCGTTGACGACGAGGTTGCGCAGCACCCGCTCGACGCGGCGGGCGTCCGCCTCGGCCACCACGGGCTGCTGGTCGCCGAGGACGACGATCCGGGTGCCCTTGCGCTCGGCGAGGGGTTCGGCGCCGCCGATGACCCGGCGGACGACCTGGCGCAGGTCTATCGGCTCGGCTTCCAGGGCGGCCGCGCCCGCGTCGAAGCGGCTGATCTCCAGTAGGTCGGAGAGCAGCGACTCGAAGCGGTCGAGCTGGTCGCCGAGGAGTTCGGCGGAACGTGCGGTGATCGGGTCGAAGTCGACGCGGGCCTCATGAATGACGTCGGCGGCCATCCGGACGGTGGTCAGCGGTGTGCGCAGCTCGTGCGAGACGTCGGAGACGAAGCGCCGCTGCATCCGCGAGAGCTCCTCCAGCTGCTGGATCTTCAGCTGGAGGTTGGAGGCCATCTTGTTGAAGGCCTCGCCGAGGCGCGCGATGTCGTCCTCGCCGGTGACCTTCATGCGTTCCTGGAGGCGGCCTGCCGAGAGCCGTTCGGCGATCCCGGCGGCCATCCGTACGGGCGTGACGACCTGGCGCACCATGAGCCAGGCGATGGCGCCCAGCAGGACGACGACGAAGAGCCCGGCGGTCGCCAGGGTGCCCTTGACCAGGGTGAGGGAGTCCTCCTCCTGGGTCAGCGGGAAGAGGTAGTACAGCTCGTACTGGTCGCCGTCGGCGTCGTTCAGCCGCTTGCCGATCACCAGGCCGGCCTCGGAGGCCTTGCCGCTGGTGTAGTGGATGCGCGTGAACTTCTGGAAGGTCCCGGTGCCCTGGGCGACCGAGTGCCGCAGGTCCGCCGGGATGCTCGTGGTCGGGTCGACCTCGCCGGAGGCGCGGGCGCCGCGGCTCGCGGTGTCACCGGTGTCGAGGGAGAGCGCCACCACGTTGAAGGCGCTCTGGCCACCGCTGGCGAGCTGCTCGACCAGCGTGGAGCGCCAGTTCACGGAGGAGCCGGCCCGCCCGCCGTCCTGCTGCCCGGGCGCCGAGGGGGTGGTCGCCGCCCGGTCCTGGGCGGCGGAGAACCCTCCGGCGGCCTGGCTCTGGGCGGCCCTCTCCTTGGCGTCGAGCAGACCGTTGCGGACCTGCCCGATGACGACGAGGCCGAGCAGCAGCACGACCCCGAGGGACATCAGCAGGGTGCCCGCGACGATCCTCAGCTGGATGTTCCGCCGCCACAGCCGCACGGCGGGCAGCAGCGGCCGGCGGACCAGCCGCGCGAAGAGCCGGAGGACCGCCCTGCTGCGGAGCAGACGGCCGAATCGCGAGCCCCCCCGCCCCGGTCCGGCAGTCCGCCCCGTACGGACTCCCGGGTCCCCGGGCCTCGGAGCAGTACTGCCTGCGCTCATGTCAGCTCGGTCCCGCCTTGTAACCGACACCACGGACGGTCACCACGATCTCCGGGCGCTCGGGGTCCTTCTCGACCTTCGAGCGCAGCCGCTGGACGTGCACGTTCACCAGCCGGGTGTCGGCCGCGTGCCGGTAGCCCCAGACCTGCTCGAGAAGCACCTCACGCGTGAAGACCTGCCACGGCTTGCGCGCCAGGGCGACCAGCAGGTCGAACTCCAGCGGGGTCAGCGCGATGGACTGGCCGTCCCGCTTCACGGAGTGCCCGGCCACGTCGATGACGAGGTCGCCGATGGTGAGCTGCTCGGGAGCGGGCTCCTCGGACCTCCGCAGCCGCGCCCGGATCCGGGCGACGAGCTCCTTCGGCTTGAACGGCTTCACGATGTAGTCGTCGGCGCCGGACTCCAGGCCCACGACCACGTCGACGGTGTCGCTCTTGGCCGTGAGCATGACGATCGGCACGCCGGACTCGGCGCGGATGAGCCGGCACACCTCGATGCCGTCCCTGCCGGGCAGCATCAGGTCGAGCAGCACCAGGTCGGGCTTGGCCTCCCTGAAAGCGGCAAGCGCCTTGTCACCGTCCGCGACGAACGACGGCTCGAACCCTTCACCCCGCAGCACGATGCCGAGCATCTCGGCCAGTGCGGTGTCGTCGTCGACGACAAGAACGCGTCCCTTCATATCGACATCATCCCATTAGCCAATCGTTACCTGCCGTGACCTGTCCCACAGCGCCTCCCCCAGCCCGGGCCCTGATCTTGTGGTCGGTGGCCCGCTCGGCCCGCCGGCGCACGGTTCGCGCGACCTGATCGGGCATCCGCACAGTGTGCCGCCTACGGCTCGCACAATGAAGGTCCGGACAAAGGTACGAACGAGATCAAGGCTCCGGCCCACGGGCGGGCCCCGCGTGGCACGATGGCACCCGGCCCGCCGCCGCGTCAGGTGTCGGCCGCCGTGACCGAGCCGGTTCGCCGATCCGGCACCGCGACCATTCCTCCGAGGTGGACGACCGTGAACGACACTCCGGGCTGGACCTCGCCCGGATCCGCCCCCTCCGACGGCCAGGACGGCTCCGGGGTCCAGGGACCCCATGCCACGGCCGACGCGAACGGCTCCGCCACCCAGTGGTCCAAGGACCAGCCGCCCGCCGGCCAGTGGACCCCGCCGACCGACCGGACCCCGCAGCCCGCCCCCGGCCAGAACTGGGGAACCCCGCCCCCGCACGTCAACTGGGGCAGGCCCCCGGCCGCCAAGCCCGGAGTCATCCCGCTGCGCCCGCTGGGCATGGGCGAGATCCTCGACGGCGCGGTGAAGACCCTCCGCACCTACTGGCGCACGGTCCTCTCCATCACGGTCACGGTCGCGGTGATCTCCCAGATCGCCGACATCCTGGCCCAGCGCTACCTCGTGCCGGCCTCCCCCGAGCTCAACCCGGACGCCACGCCCGCCGAACAGCTGGAGCAGACCCTGGACTCCGCCCAGGCCTCCCTGATCGGCCTGGGCCCCGCACTGCTCGTGACGATGATGGCGTCGCTCGTGAGCGCCGCCCTGCTGACCGTCGTCATCAGCCGCGCGGTCCTCGGCCGCCCGGTCTCGCTGGGCTCCGCCTGGCAGGAGGCCCGCCCGCGACTGCTCCAGCTGCTCGGCCTGACCCTGCTGCTCGCGGCGATGACCGTGGCGATCGTGAGCGTCGGCCTGTTCCCCGGCCTGCTGATCGGCGGCGCCGCCGGCGTGGCCCTGACCTTCCTCGGAGGTCTGGGCGCCGCCGTGGCGGCCATCTGGCTGATGATCCGCTTCAGCCTGTCCTCCCCCGCCCTGATGCTGGAGCGCCGCGGCGTCGTCCAGGCGCTGAAGCGCTCGGCGAAGCTGGTGCAGGGCTCGTGGTGGCGGATCTTCGGCATCACGGTGCTGACCCAGCTGCTGATCTTCCTCTTCGCCATGATCATCGCGATCCCGTTCACCATCATCGGCTTCGCCGTGGACGGAGAAGGCTTCGAGGGCCTGCTCTCCGGCAACGCCACCACCTTCGGCTGGCCGTTCCTGATCGTCACGGGCATCGGCGGCGTGATCACCAGCGCCGTCACCTACCCGATCTCGGCCGGCGTCACGGTCCTCCTGTACGTGGACCAGCGCATCCGCCGCGAAGCCCTGGACCTCGAACTGGCTCGGGCCGCGGGCCTCCCCGGCTACGGCCCCACGCCGGGCACCGACACCGTCGGGGGCTGATGCGGTGACGGTCACGGGGGGAACGGCCGCGGCACTCGTACGGCTGCGCGCCGAAGGCGACGTACCGGTGGACATCTCCCGCGTCCCCGCCCGCGAGGCGGCGGAGCGGGAGCTGTCCGACCCGAAGTACCACCAGAACGACCCGAACCTCCTCCAGCGCGGCCTCGACCGCTTCTGGGAGTGGCTCGACGACCTCTTCGGCAGCGCTTCGGGGGCCACCCCGGGCGGCGTCCTCGGCCTCGCCGTCATCGTCCTGCTCGTGGCCGCCCTCGCAGCCGCCCTCTGGTGGCGCCTCGGCACCCCGCGCCGGTCCCCCGGCACCACGGGCGACTCGCTCTTCGCCGACGGCCCCCGCACCGCCCGCGACCACCGCGCGGCCGCCGCCCGGCACGCCTCCGCCGGCCGCTGGAACGAGGCCGTCCAGGAACGGATGCGCGCCATCGTCCGCTCCCTGGAAGAACGCACCCTCCTCGAACCCCGCCCCGGCCGCACCGCCGACGAGGCCGCCGCCGAGGCCGGCCGCTCCCTCCCGTCGCACGCGGACGACCTGCGCCTCGCGGCCCGCACCTTCGACGACGTCACATACGGCGGCCGCACCGCCGACGAGCCCGCATACCGCCGCGTCGAGGACCTGGACACCGCCCTGGAGCGGACCCGCCCCACCCTCGACACCGCCTCCTCGGGGACCCCCGCATGAGCCGCCCGGCCGCCGGCACCTCGACCGCCCCCACCGCCCGCCAGGTGTGGACCCGCGTCCGCGGCGCGGTCCTCGTCCTCGCCCTGGTCCTGATCGGCGGCCTCGCCCTCGCGACGGTCCGCTCCACCGACGCCCACGGCTCCCTCGACCCGCGCTCCGCCGACCCGCACGGCAGCCTGGCCGTCGCCGAGCTCCTCAAGGCCCGCGGCGTCACCGTCACCATCGCCACCACCCTCGACGAAGCCACCGCCACGACGGACACCGGAACGACCCTCCTGGTCACCACCCCCGACCTGCTGACGGACAGCCAGCAGTCCACGCTCCACACGGCCATGGAGAACTCCACCGGCCGCACGGTCCTCATCGGCGCCGGCCGCGCCTCCCTCGCCACCCTCGCCCCGGGAGTCACCAGCGCCCCGAGCGCCCCGGTACGGGAACGCACCCCCGCCTGCACCCTGCCGGCCGCCACCCGCGCCGGCAGCGTCGACCTCGGCGGCGAACGCTACGAACCCGCCCCCGGCACCACCGCCTCCGCCTGCTACCACGCGGACGGCCTGCCGACCCTGCTGCACCTCCCCGCCACCGACACCGGCACGGGCCCCGACACGGTCCTCCTCGGCTCGCCCGACATCCTCTACAACTCCCGCCTCGACCAACTGGGCAACGCCTCGCTGGCCCTCCAACTCCTCGGCTCCCGGCCCCATCTCGTCTGGTACCTCCCCTCCCTCGCCGATGCCTCGGCCGCCGCCGACACACCGGCCGACGACACCACGGGCAACTTCCTCTCCCTCATCCCCTCGGGCTGGCTGTGGGGCGCCCTCCAACTCGCCCTCGCGGCCCTGCTCGCCGCCCTCTGGCGCGGCCGCCGCCTCGGCCCCCTGGTCACCGAGCGCCTCCCCGTGGCCCTCCGCGCCTCGGAGGCCACCGAGGGCCGCGCCCGCCTCTACCGCAAGGCGAACGCCCGCGACCGCGCCGCCTCCGTCCTGCGCACCGCGACCCGCTCCCGGCTCGCCCCGCTGCTCGGCGTCGCCATCCAGGACGCCCACGCCCCCGACCGTCTCCTCCCCGCACTCTCCGCCCGTCTCCCCGAGACCACCGCGGACCCCAAGGACCTCCTCTTCGGCCCGGCTCCCGCCGACGACGCCACCCTCATCCGCCTGGCGGACCAACTCGACGCCCTCGAAAGAGAGGTACGCACCTCATGAGCGCCCCGACCCCCGAGATCGCCACGGACTCGGACAGCGCCCGCGCTTCCCTGGAGGCCCTGCGCACCGAGATCGCGAAGGCCGTGGTCGGCCAGGACCCCGCCGTCACCGGTCTCGTCGTCGCCCTGCTCTGCCGGGGCCACGTCCTCCTCGAAGGCGTCCCCGGAGTCGCCAAGACCCTCCTGGTCCGCTCACTGGCCGCCGCGCTCGAACTCGACACCAAGCGCGTCCAGTTCACCCCCGACCTGATGCCGAGCGACGTCACCGGCTCCCTGGTCTACGACGCCCGCACCGCCGAGTTCTCCTTCCAGCCCGGCCCGGTCTTCACCAACCTGCTGCTCGCCGACGAGATCAACCGCACGCCCCCGAAGACCCAGTCCTCCCTCCTGGAGGCGATGGAGGAGCGTCAGGTCACGGTCGACGGCACCCCGCGCCTCCTCCCGGAGCCGTTCCTGGTCGCCGCGACCCAGAACCCCGTCGAGTACGAGGGCACCTACCCCCTCCCCGAGGCCCAACTGGACCGGTTTCTCCTGAAGCTGACGGTCCCTCTGCCCTCACGCGCGGACGAGATCCATGTCCTCACCCGTCACGCCGAGGGCTTCGACCCCCGCGACCTGAAGGCCGCCGGCGTCCGCCCCGTCGCGGGCCCCGCCGAGCTCGAAGCGGCCCGCGCCGCCGTCGCCAAGGTCTCGGTCTCCGCCGAGATCGCCGGCTATGTCGTCGATATCTGCCGTGCCACGCGTGAATCCCCCTCACTCACACTCGGGGTGTCTCCCCGAGGCGCCACCGCCCTGCTCTCCACCGCCCGCGCCTGGGCCTGGCTCACCGGCCGGGACTACGTCACCCCGGACGATGTGAAGGCCCTCGCTCTCCCCACCCTGCGTCATCGCATCCACCTGCGGCCCGAGGCCGAGATGGAGGGGGTCACCCCCGACTCCGTCATCAACTCGATCCTCGCCCACGTCCCCGTCCCCCGCTGAGAACGGCGCCTCATGGCCCTCACCGGACGAACCGCGCTGCTCGCCGCCCTCGGATCGCTCCCCGTCGGCATCCTCGCCCCCAGCTGGACGGGGATGCTTGCGGTGAACGCGCCTCTCTCCCTCGCAATTCTGTGCGACTACGTGTTGGCGGCGCCAGTACGAAGGCTCCAATTCACCCGAAGTGGTGATACATCCGTTCGACTCGGTGACGGGGCGGACGTCCAGCTCACCGTCACCAACCCCTCCGGCCGGCCCCTCCGCGCCCAGCTCCGCGACGCCTGGCCGCCCAGCAGCTGGCTTCCCGGCACCGAGCAGGCCTTCTCGCGCCGCCGGCTGACCGTGCCCGCCGGCGAGCGCCGCCGCCTCACCACGAGCCTGCGCCCGACCCGCCGCGGGGACCGGCACGCCGAGCGGATCACGGTCCGTTCCTTCGGCCCCCTCGGACTCGCTGCCCGCCAGGGCCACCACGAGGTCCCCTGGACCGTGCGTGTCCTGCCGCCCTTCACCAGCCGCAAGCACCTGCCGTCGCGCCTGGCCCGGCTCCGCGAGCTCGACGGCCGCACCAGCGTGCTGACCCGCGGCGAGGGCACGGAGTTCGACAGCCTCCGCGAGTACGTCCCCGGCGACGACACCCGCTCCATCGACTGGCGGGCCACGGCCCGCCAGACCGCCGTCGCGGTCCGCACCTGGCGCCCCGAGCGCGACCGACACATCCTGATCGTCCTCGACACCGGCCGCACCTCGGCGGGCCGCGTCGGCGACGTCCCGCGTCTGGACGCCTCGATGGACGCGGCTCTCCTCCTCACCGCCCTCGCCTCCCGCGCCGGCGACCGCGTGGACCTGCTGGCCTACGACCGCCGCCTCCGCGCCCAGGTCCAGGGCCGTTCCGCCGGCGACGTCCTCCCGGCCGTGGTCAACGCCCTCGCCCCGCTGGAGCCCGAACTGGTGGAGACGGACGCGCGCGGCCTGGCCGCGACGGCCCTGGCCCGCGCTCCACGCCGCTCGCTGATCGTCCTCCTGACCAGCCTCGACGCGGCCCCGATCGAGGAGGGCCTCCTCCCGGTCCTCCCGCAGCTCGCCCAGCGCCACACGGTCCTGGTGGCCTCCGTGGCCGACCCGCACGTCACGCGCATGGCCGAGGCCCGCGGCACGATCGAAGCCGTCTATGAAGCAGCAGCGGCCACTCAGACCCAGTCCCAGCGCGCCCGCACCGCGGACCAGCTCCAGCGCCACGGCGTCACGGTCGTCGACGCGACCCCCGACACCCTCGCCCCTGCCCTGGCAGACGCCTACCTGGCCCTGAAAGCAGCCGGCCGCCTCTGAACCCATCGACGTCTACTGCCCCCTCCGGGAGGGGGTCCGTGCCGTAAACGCAGAAAAGCCCCGCACCATGAGGTGCGGGGCTTTCCCACAATGATTGTTCGGCGGCGTCCTACTCTCCCACAGGGTCCCCCCTGCAGTACC
>NZ_JBSHDU010000056.1:0-55333 GCF_053616475.1 Streptomyces sp. NPDC055815
GGCTCTGCGGGTGCGGCGGGCGTGGCGGGAGCGGCGGGCGTGGCGGGGGCGGCGGGCGTGGCGGGTGCGGCGGGCGTGGCGGGGGCGGCGGGCTCGGCGGAGTGGTCCTGGAGGAGGGCGATCGACGTGTGGACCGCGTCCAGGCGGTCCCGCATCGCGGTCGCGGCGTCCGCGTCCAGGCCGGCGCAGGCGGGCGGCAGGCCGACGCAGATCCGCTCGGCGAGCCCGGCGGCGACCCCGCCGAGGGCCGCCGTGCCCGTGCCGCGGACGTCGCCGTAGCGCAGGGAGCGGGCCAGGGCCGGCAGGGCCTCGGCGAGGTGGGCGACGTCCGTGTCGAGCGCGGCGCGGTCGGCGAGGGCCCGCATGACGACGGGCAGGGCGTCGGCGAGCCCGGCGAGGAGGCACTGCTCGGCGAGGGCGGTGATGTCGGTGAGCGCGGTCGCGGCGAGGGCGCGGGACTCGGCCCTTGCGGTGGCGGCGGCCTCGAGGGTGGTGCCCCAGACGCCGGCCTCGGCGACCTGGACGTGCAGCTCGGGCTCCCAGCGCAGCCGCCAGGTCTCCCGGAAGGTACCGGTGCCGGCCCGTCCGGCGGCCGGCTCGCCCCAGTGGACGCCGAGGAGCCGCAGCCGGTGCAGCAGGCGGCTGCGCTCGCCGTCGGTGTCCTTGCGGAGGTCGAGGGCGAGCTCACGCTCCTGGGCCTCGGGCTTGAGGCGCAGGGTGCGCTGACGGCGGGCCAGATCGCGCTGGAGGGGTACGGCGGGGGCGGCGGCGGGGACCTCGCCGAGGACGTCGCCGACGACGAGCCGGTCGCGGACGAGGCCGAGCGGCACGTCGGAGCCCTCGCAGAGGACGGCACGGACGGCGTCGGTCGTCTCGTCGAGGCCGGGGAGCGGGCGGCCGCGCAGGGCGGCGAGGGTCTCGGCGAGCCGGACGGCCTCGATGACGTGGGCGGAGGAGACGGGATGGTCCTCGGCCCTGAGCAGGCCGGCGACCTTGGTCATCCAGCGTTCGACGGGCCGGTCGGGGGCGGCGAACAGGTGCCCGTACCAGCCGGGCGCGTCGATCCCGGCGCCGTAGCCGGAGCGGCGGGCGAGCCTGCGGTGGGTCCAGGGGACCCAGGTCAGCTCGGTCTTCGCCCGGGGCAGGCCCTTCAGGAGGGCCTTGTCGGCGGCGACGGTGGTCCTGCGGGTGAGCGCGGGGACGTGCCAGGCGCCGCAGACGACGGCGACGGAGTCCCCGAACTCCTTGCGGGCGGCGCGCAGCCGGAGCCGCATGTGCGCCTCGCGGACGAGGTCGCGGGGGTGGCCGCCGTGCCCGTACGTCTCACGGAGGGCGCCCATGGCCTCGGCGAGGGCCTCGAAGGGGGCGGTGGGGTCGCCGTCCCCGCGCAGCTCGACGACGTCCTCCCACCAGCGCTCGGCGTCCTCGTGACCGGCGGTCCTGGCGAGCTCGGCGACCGGGTCGATCCGCAGGCCGCTCCCGTTCACCTCGCCCTCCCCGTCGCTCCAGGTGGGGTCGGCGGCGGCGAGGGTGTGGGCGGCGGGCAGGTCGATGAAGCGGACGGCGGCGCCGTGGTCGAGCGCCCAGCGGATCGCGACCCACTCGGGCGAGAACTCGGCCATCGGCCAGAACGCGGCCCGCCCGGGGTCGTCCACGGCGTGGGCGAGCAGGGCGACGGGCGGCCGCATGCCGGGATCGGCGGCGAGCCGCACGAGGGCGTCGGCCTCGGCGGGCCCCTCGACGAGCACCGCGGCGGGCCGCACGGCCTCCAGCGCGGCCCGCACCCCCCGAGCGGACCCGGGCCCGTGATGCCGCACCCCGAGCAACAGGGGCCCGGCGTCGGGGACACGACCGGGTAGGGCGGGGCCGGCCGCGGCGGATCCGGGTACGGCGGGTCCGGGTACGGCGGGTCCGGTCGCAGCGGGTCCGGTCGCGGCGGGTCCGGTCGCCTCGGGCCCTGCTGCGGCGGGTCCGGTGGCGACGGCCTCGGTCGACACGGGCCCGGCCGCGGCGGGCGCGTCCCCCCGGTCGGTTTCCCGCGCGCGGGGCGTTTCCGGCACCGTGCCCGTGGGGGTCACGCCGTCACCTCGCGGCAGGCGCGGTAGAAGTCCTTCCAGCCGTCTCTCTCCCGTACGACCGTCTCCAGGTACTCCTGCCAGACGACCCGGTCGGCCGCCGGGTCGCGGACGACCGCGCCGAGGATGCCGGCGGCGATGTCGGCGGGGCGCAGGACGCCGTCGCCGAAGTGGGCGGCGAGGGCGAGTCCGCCGGTGACGACGGAGATCGCCTCGGCCGTGGAGAGCGTCCCCGAGGGCGACTTGACCCTCGTCCGGCCGTCGGCGGTCACCCCGTCCCGCAGCTCGCGGAAGACGGTGACGACCCGGCGGATCTCGTCGACGCCGTCGGGCAGGACGGGCAGTTCGAGGGAGCGTCCGAGCTGTTCGACCCGGCGGGCGACGATGTCGACCTCGTCCTCGGGGGTCGCGGGCAGCGGGAGGACGACCGTGTTGAAGCGGCGGCGCAGGGCGCTGGAGAGCTCGTTGACGCCCCGGTCACGGTCGTTGGCGGTGGCGATCAGATTGAAGCCGGGGACGGCCTGCACCTCCTCGCCCAGTTCGGGGACGGGCAGGGTCTTCTCGGACAGGATCGTGATGAGGGTGTCCTGCACATCGGCGGGGATGCGGGTGAGTTCCTCGACGCGGGCCGTCTTGCCCTGGGACATCGCGCGCATCACGGGGCTGGGGACGAGCGCGTCCCCGCTGGGGCCGTGGGCGAGGAGCCGGGCGTAGTTCCAGCCGTACCGGATGGCTTCCTCGGGCGTGCCGGCGGTGCCCTGGACGAGGAGGGTGGAGTCGCCGCTGACGGCGGCGGCGAGGTGCTCGGAGACCCAGGTCTTCGCGGTGCCGGGGACGCCGAGCAGGAGCAGCGCCCGGTCGGTGGCGAGGGTGGTGACGGCGACTTCCACGATGCGGCGCGGTCCGACGTACTTGGGCGTGACGACGGTCCCGTCGGGAAGTGTGCCGCCGAGGAGGTAGGTGGCGACGGCCCAGGGCGAGAGGCGCCAGCGGGCGGGCCGGGGGCGGTCGTCGGCGGCGGCGAGGGCCGCGAGTTCATGGGCGAAGGCGTGCTCGGCGTGCGGCCGCAGGGCCTCGGCGGCGGTCTGCGGCCGGCCCGGTCCGGTGTCCGTCTCGACACCGGAACCGGGCTTCGCGATGGTTTCGGGCACGGGCATGGATCCCCCTCCAGATCGTTCGACCTGCTGTGCGATCCACCGTGCACCATGCCACTGACAATCGGATGTCACCGCTGGTCAGGGGCGTTGTCAGTGGCGGCCTCTACCGTCGAGGACATGAATGGCATGGGGGTGCGCCGGACGGCTGATCAGGTGCTGGCACTGGCTTCTGACGAGGCGTCGCGCAGAGCGGGGAGGGAGCTCGGCACGGCCGGGCCCTGGCAGGAGACGGGGTGTGGGGACGGCGCCGTCTGGGGCCTGTGCAAGGGCAGTGGAAGCACGCCGTACCGGACGGTCGTCGACACCACGGGCCCGGCGTACTCCTGCGGTTGCCCCAGCCGGAAGTCCCCCTGCAAGCACGCGCTGGGCCTGCTGCTGCTCAAGGCGGCGGACGGGATCGCCGCCGAGGACGCCGCCGCGCCCGACTGGGCCGCGCAGTGGCTCACCGGGCGCCGGGCCCGGGCCACGGGCGCCCGCCAGGCCGCGGAGGCGGCCCCGGGGGCGCCGGCGGACCCGGAGGCGGCGCGCCGCAGGGCCGAGCGCCGGGCGGCCCGGATCACCTCGGGCGCACAGGAGTTGGAGCAGCGGCTCGCCGATCTGCTGCGCGGCGGCCTGGCGGCGGCCGGGCAGGCGGGGTACGGGCTGTGGGAGGAGACGGCGGCCCGCATGGTCGACGCCCAGGCGCCGGGGCTCGCCGGGCGGGTCCGGGAGCTGGGGGCGATACCGGGCTCGGGGCCGGGCTGGCCCGTGCGGCTCCTGGAGGAGTGCGCGCTGACCCACCTCCTCGACCGGGCCTGGCTGGCGGCGGACCGGCTGCCCGCCCCGCTCGCGGCGACGGTACGGACCCGGGTGGGCCTCACCGCCCCGGCCGACGGCGTCCCGGTGCGCGACCACTGGCTGGTCCTCGCCCAGTACGACGCGGGGGACGCCCGGCTGACCACCCGTCGGATCTGGCTGCACGGCACGACGACCGGCCGCACCGCGCTGCTGCTCTCCTTCGGCGCGGCGGGCAGGGCGCCACAGCTCGCGCTCCCCGTGGGCGCGCTGCTCGACGGCGAACTGACCCCGCACACCGGCTCCGGGCAGGTGCGGGCGGAGCCGGGCGAGCGGTTCGTCCCGGTCGCGGGCCCCGTCGCCCCGCCGGCGGGCGGACCGGTCGGCGCGGCGCTCGACACGTACGGCCGCGCGCTGTCCGAGGATCCGTGGCTGGAGTCCTGGCCGGTGACGCTGACCGGGGTCGTCCCGGCCCGTGCGGAGTACGGCTGGCAGCTCGCCGACGCCGACGGCCGCGAGGCGCTGCCCCTGACGCCCGCCGCCCAGTCCCGGCCCGGCCTCTGGCGCCTGCTCGCCCTGTCGGGCGGCGCCCCGGTGACGGTCTTCGGGGAGTGCGGGCACCGGGGGTTCACGCCGCTCGCGGCCTGGTCGCCGGAGACCCGGGGGGAGACGGTCCCCCTCATATGACGCGCCCTCACACAAGGCCGACCCCGGTGGCACCCACCACCACTCACCTGACGCCCACCCGCGAAGGACCCGACCACCGCGCACCGGCCCACGGGAGGAGCCCGATGGACACCACCACGACCACCTCCACCACGCCCCCCGCCGACGACGCGGCCTGGGACGAGCTCGTCAGCTCGGCGCTGCTCGGCACGGACCGGCGGCCGCCCGCCGGGCTCGCCGGCCCGACGGCGCCCCGGGACCTGCCGGGCGCGCTGCTCGACGCGGCCGCGCTGCACACCGTACGGCGCAGGGCGGGGCTGCGGCCCGGGCCCGCCGCACCGCTGCCGGACCCCGCGCCGGAGGACCCTCGCACGCCGCTGCCCGAGGCCGCCCGGCGCCGGCTCGACCAGCTGCTCGCCGACCGGGCCGCACCCTCGCCCGCAGGGCGGCGCGGGGCCACGCCCGACCTGGCCGAGCTGCTCCCCCAGTGGCTGGCCCTCGCCAACCGGCACGGGTACAAGGCCTCCCCCGCCGCCCTGCCGGCGCTGCTCGACGCGGCCAGGGCCCGCACCGATCTGCGGCCCCAGGCCTTGCGCCTGGCGGGTCCGCGCGGTCTGTGGCTGGCCCGGCTCAACCCGGAGTGGAGGTTCGCGCTCAGGGGCACGGGCGCGAGCGGCAACCTCCCTTCCGCTCAGGACCCGGAGGGGGTCCGCGCCCTGTGGGACGAGGGGCTGTTCGCCGAGCGGGTCGCCCTGCTCGCCGCCGTACGGACCGAGGACCCGGCCGCGGGTCTCGCGCTGCTCGCCTCCACCTGGTCCGCCGAGCGGGCGGAGGACCGGCTGATGTTCCTGGACTCGCTGCGGACCGGACTCTCCGACGCCGACGAGGAGTTCCTGGAGGAGGCCCTCGGCGACCGGAGCCGTAATGTCCGGGCCACGGCGGCCGAGCTGCTCTCCGCCCTGCCGGCCTCGGCCCTCGCGGGCCGGATGGCGGTGCGGGCCGCCACCTGTGTCGGCCTGGACCGTACGGCCCCGGTGCCGACGATCGCGGTCGAGACCCCGCACGAGTGCGACGCGGCGATGCAGCGGGACGGTCTGGCCGCGACGCCTCCGGCGGGCCGGGGCGAGCGTTCCTGGTGGCTGGGCCAGCTGGTCGAGGCCGCGCCGCTGTCGTCCTGGCCGGCCAGGTTCGGGGGCCGCACCCCGGAGGAGATCGTGGCGCTGCCGGTCGCCGACGACTGGCAGGGCGAACTGCACGCGGCCTGGTGCCGGGCGGCCGTGCGGCAGCGGGACCCGGCCTGGTCGCGGGCGCTGCTCGGTGCCCCCTCGATCCCGCCCGCGACGGGCCCCGGCACCTCGTCGCTGGCCGAGCGGGCCCAGCTCCTGTCGACGCTGCCCGTGGAGGAACGGGCGCGCTGGGTCGCCTCGTTCGTCGCGGCCCATGGCCTCTCGGAGGCGTTCCAGCTGCTCGGCGTCTGCGCCGTCCCGTGGGCGGAGCCGCTGGGGGCGGCGGTGATCGACGCGCTCGACATCGCGCGGGAGGCGGGCAGTTACCCGTGGAGCTTCAGCGGGGTGATGGGCCTGGCGGAGCGCTGCCTCGCCCCGGAGGCGGCACGACAACTGGAGTCCCTGACGGCCCGCCCCGACGAGGCGGAGGACCATTCCCCCGGCGCGGGCGACTACTGGGCGGAGGCCTTCCAACGCCTGGTCTCGACCCTACGCCTCCGAGCCTCGATACAAGCCGAACTCACACCACAGCCAGGTGATTCCGTACCGCCACGGGACTCGATACCGCCACGGGACTCCGTACCGGCACCGCACTCCGTACCGCCGCAGGACTCCTGAGGCGCCGGGCCGCCCGGAACCACCCCCGCCCAGGGCGGTGACCCCGGGACGGAGACCCGGCGGACGGAGATCCCGCGGCCAGAGGCCCCGTGGACGGAGACCCCCGGGCAGAGACCCCGGGACGGAGCCCCCGGAACGGCGACAGGGCCCCCGTTCAGGAGGGCCCCGTCGTCACCTGCAGCGCACCGCGCAGCGGATCACGCGGCGACGCGGACGTTCGCGTTCACCCAGTCCACGATCGACGCGGTCGTCGCGCCCGGCGTGAAGATCTCCGCGACGCCCTTCTCCTTCAGCGGCGGGATGTCCGCGTCGGGGATGATGCCGCCGCCGAAGACCTTGATGTCCTCCGCGTCGCGGTCCTTGAGGAGCTCCAGGACCTTCACGAAGAGCGTGTTGTGCGCTCCGGAGAGGATCGAGAGACCGATCGCGTCGGCGTCCTCCTGGATCGCGGTGTCGACGATCTGCTCGGGCGTCTGGTGGAGCCCGGTGTAGATGACCTCCATGCCGGCGTCGCGGAGCGCCCGCGCGATCACCTTGGCTCCGCGATCGTGGCCGTCGAGACCCGGCTTGGCGACCACCACGCGGATCGGACCGCTCACACCCATGACTGCCTCCACATGCGACCCCCGCGCCTCATTGCCGGGGAGGTGAACGAACGTTATCTCCAGCATCCCGCACCGGGCCGTTTCGCGGTGGCGACCGAGGGGGAAATCACACGTGGGACATGTTCGCTCTGCGCCGTCCCCGCTCACGGGCCCTCCTCCTGGGCCCACCAGCCGCGAGCGGGGCCGGTCGCGAAGGGAGCCGCGACGAGGTCGCCGCGCCCCCGTGCCGCCGTCCGTGCGGCGCGGGGGCGCGGCGGACCGGCGTACCGTTCGCGCCCCGCGTGCCGTTCGGGAGGCCGGCCATGGAGCTCGGCAAGGTCACCGCCCTGATGAAGGCCACCGCGCTGGAAGTCGCGATCCTCACCGGCCATCTCGTCCTCTACCCGTACGGGATCGTCGCCGAGCGCGTCTCCCCAGCCCCGGACCCCTCCGCGGACCCCACCGCGGACCCGACCGCTCCGGCCGCGACGATCGCCCCGGGCAGCCGCCCGGTCGTCCTGCTGCACGGTTTCGTCGACAACCGTTCGGTCTTCGTCCTGCTGCGCCGCTCCCTCACCCGGCACGGCCGTGACTGTGTCGAGTCGCTCAACTACTCTCCGCTCACCTGCGACCTGCGGGCCGCCGCCGAGCTGCTGGGCCGCCGGGTGGACGAGATCCGCGCCCGTACGGGGCACGACGAGGTCGACATCGTCGGGCACAGCCTGGGCGGGCTGATCGCCCGCTATTACGTGCAGCGACTGGGTGGTGACGCCAGGGTGCGCACCCTGGTCACGCTCGGTACCCCGCACTCCGGCACCACGGTGGCGCCGCTCGCCGACGCGCATCCGCTGGTGCGGCAGATGCGGCCCGGTTCGGAGGTGCTGCGGGAGCTCGCCGAGCCCGCGCCCGGCTGCCGGACGCGGTTCGTGAGCTTCTGGAGCGATCTGGACCAGGTGATGGTGCCGGTGGAGACCGCCCGCCTCGACCATCCCGACCTGCTCGTGCACAACGTGCGGGTGAGCGGGATCGGTCATCTCGCGCTGCCGGTGCATCCGACGGTCGCCGCCGGGGTCCGCGAGGCCCTCGACGCCGGCGGTCCGGCCGCCTCCGGAACGGGGGACGGGACGCGGGAAGAGGGGTCGGGCGCCACCTCCGTGGCCTGATCGCACGACACCGTTCTTCGAACGTTCATCGAACACAAGGCCAAAGCTCTCCACCCGACCTGGCAAAAGACGGTCGATTGCCCGTTTCCTGTGGGCCCAAACCCCTCCGAAGATTGTCCGCCGCACGTACCGCCGGGTACAGTCGCGCCACTGCTTACCCCCGGGACACCCCTCACGGGCCCGCCCCGGACTGGTCCTGCTGCCGAGGCGAGAGAGACGTTGGTGAACGACCAGCACCCCCACGCCGGGTACGTCGGAGACGGCGCCCACACCACCGGCAGCTTCGCCATCGATCCGCTGTTCGGCGCCTACCCCGGCGGTCAGGCCGACCACAGCGGTCAGTGGGACCTCGGCCAGTACGCGGCCACCGGCACGTACGCGACGACGACGCAGTACGACACCACCGGGCAGTACGGCACGACCGGCCAGTGGGACACCACGGGCCAGTGGAACGCCGCCGCCGGCTACGACGCCACCGGCACGTACGCGACGACGACGCAGTACGACGCGACCGCGGCGCAGTACGACACCACCGGCCAGTGGGACGCCTCCGCCTGGACCGAGGCCCAGCACACCGGCCAGTACGAGACCGCCCACGCCGGCGCGTACGCCGCCCAGGGCACGTACGGGTACGAGGCCTACGACGCCACCGGCCAGTGGGCCGCCCCCGCCTTCGCCACCGAGACCGGTGCCTTCGACGCGACCGCGTGGAACCACGCGACCCCGGAGCCCGAGCCGGTCGTCCCCCAGCAGTACACCCCGCACACCCCGCAGGCCGAGCACACCGCCGAGTTCGCCTTCGAGTACGTCGCCGAAGAGACCGACGAGAGCTACGCCCCGGTCGAAGGCCTGGCCGATGCCGCGGAGCCGGAAGCCCTCGGATCTCTCGAAGACGGCGAGGACGACGGCTACGAAGGCCAGGAAGGCTACGACGGCTACGACAGTTACGAAGCCGACGACCTGACGGTCGACGCGCCCGCCGTCGAGCTCCGTGCCGACGCGCCCCTCGCGGGCCGCTCCGTACGGCGCTCCTCCGGCGGCAGCCGCGGCCGTCGCCGTACCCCCGCCAAACGCTCCGCGCTGCTGACCGTCGCCGTCCCCTCCGCCTGCGTCATGGGGGTCGCCGGCATCGCCGCCGCCTCCGTCGGCGGCCTCACCGGCCCCAACACGACCGGCGGCCAGAAGGACGACACGACCGCGCTCGCCGCCGCCGACCCGGCCTCCGTCAAGCCGGTCGCCGCCAACAGCGCCCTCGACACCCAGCTCGCCGCGCTCAGCGCCGACGCCCGTGACTTCGGCGACCGCGCCAGCCGCACCCAGGAGCGCATCGACCTCCGCGCCCGCCAGGCCGCCGAGAAGAAGAAGCGCGAGGAGGAGGCCGCCCGCAAGGAGGCGCTCCGCCCCAAGTTCCTGCTGCCGGTGAAGCTGCACCAGCTCAGCGCCCGGTTCGGTCAGGCCGGCGTCAACTGGATGTCGCTGCACACCGGCATCGACTTCCCCGTGCAGTACGGGACCCCCGTGATGGCCGCGACCGACGGCACCGTCCGTACGCAGTGGAACAGCGCCTACGGCAACATGGCGATCGTGACCGCCCCCGACGGCACCGAGACCTGGTACTGCCACCTGAGCAGCACCAAGCTCCGCTCGGGACACGTCAAGGCCGGCGACGTCATCGCGTACTCCGGCAACTCCGGCAACTCCACCGGCCCGCACCTGCACTTCGAGGTCCGGCCCGGCGGCGGCTCCGCGATCGACCCGCTGCCCTGGCTCCGCAGCCACGGCCTCGACCCGACCGGCTGAGCCTTCCCCCGCACCCGTACGAGAAGGGCCCCCGGCAGCTTTCCGCCGGGGGCCCTTCTCGCATCCGTCCCGCTACAGCTTCTCGACCGGCGCGTACCGCAGCAGCAGCCGCTTCGGCTTGTCGTCGCCGAAGTCGATCGTCGCCTGGGCGTCCGAGCCCGCACCGGTCACCGCCGTGACCGTGCCGAGGCCGAACTGGTCGTGCGTGACCCGGTCGCCGACCTGGAGGGAGATCACCGGCTTCTCGCCGGCGCGCCGGGTGGCGAAGCCGGAGGGGCCGGAGCGCGCGCGGGAGGAGGAGAGCGAGGAGGTGATCCCCGAGGTCGGCCCGGCAGGCTTCGCCATTGGACCGGTCCGCTTCCACTCCAGGTACGTGGGCGGGATCTCCTCCAGGAAGCGCGAGGCCGGGTTGTACGAGGGCTGGCCCCAGGCGCTGCGCATCGACGAGCGGGTGAGGTAGAGCCGCTCACGCGCGCGCGTGATGCCGACGTACGCGAGGCGCCGCTCCTCCTCCAGCTCCTTCGCCTGCCCGAGGGCGCGCATGTGCGGGAAGACGCCGTCCTCCATGCCGGTGAGGAACACGACCGGGAATTCGAGGCCCTTGGCGGTGTGCAGGGTCATCAGGGTGATGACGCCCCGGCCCTCCTCGTCCTCGTCCGGGATCTGGTCGGAGTCGGCGACGAGGGCGACCTGCTCCAGGAACTCGGCGAGGGTCGCGGGCTCTTCGCCGCGCTCCTGCTCGAACTCGAGGGCGACGGCGGCGAGTTCCTGGAGGTTCTCGATCCGGGTCTCGTCCTGCGGGTCGGTGGAGGCCTGGAGCTCGGCCAGGTAGCCGGTCCGCTCCAGGACGGCCTCCAGGACGACGGCGGGTCCGGCGCCGGACTCGACGACGGTGCGCAGCTCGTCCATGAGCGCGTTGAACCGCTTCACCGCGTTCGCCGACCGGGCCGCCATGCCGTATGCCTCGTCGACCCGCTTGAGGGCCTGCGGGAAGGTGATCTTCTCGCGCAGGGAGAGGGCGTCGATCATCGCCTCGGCGCGCTCGCCGATGCCGCGCTTGGGCACGTTGAGGATGCGGCGCAGCGGCACGTTGTCCTCGGGGTTGGCGAGGACCCGGAGGTACGCCAGGACGTCCCGGACCTCCTTGCGCTCGTAGAAGCGCACGCCGCCGACGACCTTGTAGGGCAGTCCGACGCGGATGAAGATCTCTTCGAAGACACGGGACTGGGCGTTGGTCCGGTAGAAGACGGCGACGTCCCCGGCCTTGGCGTCGCCCGCGTCGGTGAGCCGGTCGATCTCGTCGGCGACGAACTGGGCCTCGTCGTGCTCGGTGTCGGCGACGTAGCCGGTGATCTGCGATCCCGCGCCCGCGTTCGTCCACAGGTTCTTGGGGCGGCGGGACTCGTTGCGCTCGATGACGGCGTTGGCGGCGGAGAGGATCGTCTGGGTGGAGCGGTAGTTCTGCTCCAGGAGGATCGTCGTCGCGTCCGGGTAGTCCTCCTCGAACTGGAGGATGTTGCGGATGGTGGCGCCGCGGAAGGCGTAGATCGACTGGTCGGCGTCGCCGACGACGCACAGCTCGGCCGGGCCGAGGTCCTCGTAGCCGGTGCCGACGAGCTCGCGGACGAGGGTGTACTGGGCGTGGTTGGTATCCTGGTACTCGTCGACGAGGACGTGGCGGAAGCGGCGGCGGTAGTGCTCGGCGACGTCCGGGAACGCCTGGAGCAGGTGGACCGTCGTCATGATGATGTCGTCGAAGTCCAGGGCGTTGGCCTCGCGCAGCCGTGCCTGGTACATCCGGTACGCCTCGGCGAGCGTCTTCTCGAAGCCGTCGGCGGCCTGGTCGGCGAAGGTCTCCTCGTCGATCAGCTCGTTCTTGAGGTTCGAGATCTTGGCGCTGAACGACTTCGGCGGGAACTTCTTCGGGTCGAGGTCCAGGTCCCGGCAGACCAGCGACATCAGCCGCTTGGAGTCGGCGGCGTCGTAGATCGAGAAGGAGGACGTGAAGCCGAGCTTCTTGGACTCTCGGCGCAGGATGCGGACGCAGGCGCTGTGGAAGGTCATGACCCACATCGCGTTCGCCCGCGGTCCGACGAGCTGCTCGACGCGCTCCTTCATCTCGCCGGCGGCCTTGTTCGTGAAGGTGATCGCCAGTATCTGGCCGGGGTGCACGTGCCGCGTGGCCAGGAGGTGGGCGATGCGGTGGGTGAGGACCCGGGTCTTGCCGGAGCCGGCGCCGGCCACGATGAGCAGCGGGGTGTCGGTGTGGACGACGGCGGCGCGCTGCTGCTCGTTCAGCCCCTCCAGGAGCGCGGCGGCGTCCACGACGGGCCGGGGGTGGCCGTCGCGGTAGTGCGTGTCCCGGGCGGGCGGGGGCGCGTCGAAGTGCTCCCCGAAGAGGTCGTGCGGGACCTCCTCCGTGGCAGGCGAGCCGTGCTCGTCGTCCTCGGGGTGGGGCGGGGGCTCCTCCGAGTGGTTCTGGAGGCCGGCCAGGAAGCTGTCGTCAAAGAGGCTGCTCATCGCCTCACGAGTCTAGGACGCCCCACCGACATCCGGGCCCGCCTTCGGGACCGTCTCTGTGGAAGGCCTCACACGGGGCTCAGACCCAGAGGGTCGCGATGAAGATGTTCGCCATGGTCAGGCCGCCGACGGCGCCGAAGAGGCCCTTGTCGATCCGCTCCTCGTCCCGCTTGACGTAGACGAGACCGAGGATCACGACGAGGATCGCCAGCTTGATGCCGACCTTGAGGTTGTTCACGGTCTGGTCGTCGGCCTGGTTGAGGCCGACGAGCGCGACGCCCGTGATCAGCATGGTCAGCGCGCCGTGCAGCATCGCGGGGCTGAAGCGGGCCGTACCGGCGCCCATCGCCTTCATCTGGGTGAGGAAGCCGCCGAGGAGGGAGGCGATACCGATGATGTGCAGGGCGACGAAGACATTGATGAGTACGTCCATGGGGCGGAGCCTAACCGGGGCTTTAGCACCCCTCTCCGGCCGGGTCCACTCACCGCGCCGCTTCGGTCGGACGGCCGCCGGAATGATCCCCGCGCCTCACTCTGCGCGAACTCCAGGCGAAAGAGATCGGTCCCCGACACGTCAACTGAAGCCAATAACGGTCAACTCCCCGTCCGGCCGTGACCCCAGGTTTAGCGTCCTCCACCAGGTGACCGGCTCCCCACCACCGCCGGCGATCCGGCGGCTGTCGGTCACCCCCGCCGAGAAAACCGGCGGCGGTCCGTCTCCCCTGTGCGGCCCGCCGTCGGCCCGGCGGGCACCGTCCCCCTCAGGGAAGAGGATGTGACCCGCCCTCGTGGCAGCGCACCGGAAGTCCAAACAGTCCCCCCTCGGCGGCTCGGCGGCCCGTACCGCCGCCACCCTCGCCCTCGCCTCCGCGGCGACGGCGACGCTCTTCGAAGGGTCCGGCCACGCGGACCCCCGGCCCACCACCGCCGAGGTCAAGGCGAAGGTCGACCGGCTCTACGAGGAGGCCGAGGTCGCGACCGAGCGGTACAACGGGGCGAAGGAGAAGGCCGACGAGGCCCGCGCCGCCTTCGACCGGCTGCGCGACGAGGCCGCCCGCAGGACCGAGCGGCTCAACACCGCCCGGGACGCCCTCGGGACCATGGCCGCCGCCCAGTACCGCACCGGAGGGCTCGACCCCGCGGTGCAGCTCGCCCTCACCTCGAACCCCGACCAGTACCTGGAGCGGGCCGCGCTCGCCGAGAAGGCCGGAGACCGGCAGGCGGCCGCCGTCACGGCCGTACGGCGCGAACTCGCCGCGCTCCGGCAGCTCCGCGGCGAGTCGGCCGGGAAGCTGACCGCGCTGCGCGGGCACGAGGCCGAGCTGCGCCGGCAGAAGACGGCCGTGGTCGCCAAGCTGACCGAGGCCAGGACGCTCCTCGCCCGGCTGACCGAGGAGGAACGCGCACGGTACGAGGCGGCCGCCGCGACCCGCGACGGCTCCGGCGCCTCGACCCGGACCGACGGCCCCAACGGCACGTCCGGCGGCTCCCCCACCGTGCGGGCCGACCGCTCCTCGGGCGGCGAACGCGGGCCGGTGACCGCCCCGAACGCCCGGGCCGCCGCAGCCATCTCCTTCGCCCACGCCCAGCTCGGCAAGCCGTACGTATGGGGGGCGACGGGCCCCTCCGCCTACGACTGCTCCGGCCTCACCCAGGCCGCCTGGCGCGCGGCCGGCATCTCCCTGCCCCGCACCACGTACACCCAGATCAACGCCGGACAGCGGGTCTCCCGCTCCCAGCTCGCCCCCGGCGACCTGGTCTTCTTCTACTCCGGCATCAGCCACGTCGGGCTCTACATCGGCGGCGGCCAGATGATCCACGCCCCCCGACCGGGCGCCCCGGTGCGGATCGCCCCCATCGACGAGATGCCCTTCGCCGGAGCGACCCGCGTCGGCTGAGCTCCGGCTCAGACCAGGCGGCGGGCGGTGGCCCAGCGGGTCAGCTCGTGACGGTTGGACAGCTGGAGCTTCCGCAGCACCGCCGAGACGTGCGACTCAACCGTCTTCACCGAGATGTAGAGCTGCTTGGCGATCTCCTTGTACGCATATCCGCGGGCGATCAGCCGCAGCACCTCCCGCTCCCGCTGGGTGAGCCGGTCCAGGTCCTCGTCCACCGGCGGCGCGTCCGTCGACGCGAACGCGTCCAGGACGAAACCGGCGAGCCGCGGCGAGAAGACGGCGTCGCCCTCCTGCACCCGGAAGATCGAGTCCACCAGATCGGTGCCGGTGATCGTCTTGGTGACATAGCCACGGGCACCGCCCCGGATCACCCCGATGACGTCCTCGGCCGCGTCCGAGACCGACAGGGCCAGGAAACGGACCGGGTTCTCGGGCGCGCCCATCAGGCTCGCGCAGCGCCGCAGCACCTCGACCCCGCCGCCGCCCGGCAGGTGCACATCGAGGAGGACGACCTCGGGGCGGGTCGTGGTGATGACCGTGACCGCCTGGTCGACATCGGCGGCCTCGCCGACGACCTCGACACCGGTGACCTCGGTCCGGCCGATCTCGGCCTGCACCCCGGTACGGAACATCCGGTGGTCGTCGACGAGCACCACCCGCACCCGACGCCCCGCGCCCTGCGCCCCCGCGTCGGCTCCGGCCGCTGCTCCGGTCTCGTCGGTCATCCGTCCGCCCTCTCCATCTCGAGCTCCACTTCGGTGCCCCCGCCCTGCGGCGACCGCAGCCGGGCCGTACCGCCGTTGCGCTGCATACGGCCGATGATCGATTCTCGTACGCCCATCCGGTCCTCGGGCACCGAATCCAGGTCGAAACCCGGACCCCGGTCCCGCACCGACACGAAGACCGTGCGCCCCTCGACCTCGGCGTACACCTGCACGGCCCCTCCCTCGCCACCGTACTTGGCGGCGTTGACCATCGCCTCGCGCGCGGCCTGCATCTGCGCGGTCAGCTTCTCGTCGAGGGGGCAGTCGCCGACGACGACCACCTCCAGCGGGACCCCGTGCTTGTCCTCGACCTCGGCCGCCGCCCGCTTCACCGCCTCCGCGAGGGTCTCCGGCTCCTCGTCCCGACCGGTGCCCTCGGGCTTGTACAGCCAGTTCCGCAGCTCCCGCTCCTGCGCGCGGGCGAGGCGGCGCACCTCACCGGCGTCGTCGGCGTTGCGCTGGATCAGGGTCAGGGTGTGCAGCACGGAATCGTGGACGTGGGCCGCGACCTCGGCGCGCTCCTGGGCACGGATGCGCATGGTCCGCTCCTCCGTGAGGTCCTGCGACATCCGGACCAGCCAGGGGCCGGCGAGCAGGGCTATCCCGGTGAGGACCGCGACCGCGGCGGTGAGGGCCGTCCCGAGCTGGGCGACGGAGCCGCGGACCACCACGAAGACCGCGAGGCCGGTGCCGACCAGCCCGACGCCGACGAGGCCCCGGACGATCTGGAACGCGCGTCTGTGGCGTCCGGCATCGGTCCAGCTGGCCCGGCGGGCGTTGTCGACCTGTCTCCAGACGAGGACGACGCCGACGGCGATGAGGAGGAGGGGCCATATGTAGCGGCCGTTCTCGTTGTCGACGCTGATGTTCCCGACGAGGGCCGCGATGCCGATGCCGAGCGCGATCAGCGCGACGACCTGCCCGCTGTCGGGCTTGCGCAGTCTGCGCCGCCCGTCCGGCGTGGTCTCGAAGAGGGAGCGCGGGGTGGACCGGCCGCCGACGCCGAGCGGGACGACGATCCAGAAGACCGCGTAGAGCACGATGCCGAGGCCGTTCGAGAACGACAGCACCACGAAGAGTGCGCGCACCCAGACGACGGGGAGGCCGAGGTGGCCCGCGAGGCCTCGCGCGACACCGCCGAGCCACCGCCCGTCGGCGCTCCGGTAGAGCCTGCGCACGGGCGGTTCGTCGGTCTCGGTGACACGAGCGGTTGCGGACATGCACCGATCGTCACACGTCCGGCCCGCCCGGGACATCAGGGTCCGCCCTGAGATCGCCCCTGGTACCGACTCGGGGGCGGCGGCCGCTCGAATATCAGGGTCGGGCCAGGGTCGGCCCCGGTGCCGCCGGGCGTCACCGGCCGTCACCATGGAGGCATGACGAGTTCGATGCCTTCGCAGCACGAGGCCCCGCCGCCGGCGGAGGCCGATCCCGCCCCGCCGATCCGGCGCTCGCGCGGAAGCAACGTCGTGGGCGGCGTCTGCGGAGGTCTCGGGCGGCACTTCGACCTCGACCCGGTGATCTTCCGGGTGGTGCTCGGCGTGCTGGCGGTGACCGGCGGCCTGGGCCTTGTGTTCTACGGCTTCGCGTGGCTGCTGATCCCGCTCGCGGGCGAGGAGGACAGCGAGGGACGCAGGCTGCTGACGGGCCGGGTGTCCGGGGCCTCCCTCGCGGCCCTGCTGATGGCGCTGATCGGCTGCGGGATCTTCCTGTCGACGCTGCACAGCGGCCAGCTGCTCGGCTTCACGCTGACCCTGTCGCTCGCGGTGTGCGGGGCGGCGGTCTGGTCGCAGCGGCGGCGGGCCGGCGGCGAGACCGAGGGCAGAGCGGAGTCCGCGACCGGCCTCACGGTCGCCGAGGCGCCGCCCGAGACCAAGGCCCCGCCGATCTACGAGTCCCACTCCTGGTGGCGGGACCCGATCGTCAAGGACGGCTCGACGGGCAAGGTGGCCGTCGGCTACCTGTGGGGACCGCACGGAATCCTGGACGAGGACGGCAAGGTGAACGGCGAGGTGCCGAAGCCGGGCAGTCAGTGGGGTCCCGGACCGTCGGCGCCCGGGCGTCCGACGCCCTCCGTCCGCCGGAGCCCGCTCTCCATCGGGGGGCTCGTCTTCCTCCTCGCCCTGCTCGCGGGCGGTGCCGGCACGGGCCTGACGTGGGACACCCACCCGCTGGGCACCAGCCTGCAGATCGGCCTGGCGGCAGCGCTGGCCGTGTTCGGTCTGGGCCTCGTCGTCAGCAGTTTCCTCGGGCGGACCGGGTTCGGCACGATCTTCCTGACCGTGATCACGGCGGGCCTGCTCGCGACGGCCTCGGCGCTGCCGGACCGGATCTCCACGGAATGGGTCCGTGAGACGTGGCAGCCGGTCTCGGTGGCCGCGGTGCAGCCGGACTACGGGCTGGGCACCGGGGTCGGCACGCTCGATCTCTCCCGGCTCCCGCTCCCGGCCGGCACGACGGTGACGACCCGCGCCTCCGTGGGCGCCGGGCAGCTCAAGGTGATCGTCCCGAAGAGCGCGGTGGTGAAGCTGCACGCCCAGGTGGGCCTGGGCGATCTGCAGCTGCCGGGGGCGCCCCCCGGTGACATCGACATCGCGCCGGACCGTGACGTGACCCGGACGCTCACCCCGCCGGCCGGGACGGCCCCGGCGGGCACCCTGGACCTCTCGCTGGAGGTCGGACTCGGACAGGTGGAGGTCACCCGTGCTGCTTCATGAGTTCCGCCCCGGCCGGCTGCTCGTCGGCCTGACCGCCCTCGCGCTGGCCGCGGTCTACGCGGGCGACGCCGCCGGCGCCTGGACGACCCCGTGGTACGCGGTGGTCCCGCTGCTCTGCGGCGGCCTGGGCACCGCCGCCTTCGCGACCTGGTTCGCCTATCGAATACGGCGCCGTTCGGCGAGGAGCCGGTCCAGCGACAGCACCGGGGCCCCGGCCAGCAGCAGCGGGAGCCAGGACATCAGATAGGCCAGATCGTTGCCGAGGTAGTAGGGCTGCACCTGCCAGCTCACGGTCAGCCAGAGGCTCAGTGAGATCAGGGCGCCGCCGAGCGCCGCCAGTCGGGCGAAGAGACCGAAGAAGGTCCCGAGTCCGACGGCGAGCTCTCCGAAGGCGATGGCGTAGCCGAAGCCGGTCGGGTTGTTGAGGGCGAGGTCGACGAGGGCGGGGATCGCGGAGCTGTCGCGGACACCGCGCATCATCTCGCCGATGGAGCCGCTGCCGGTGTCGGCGAAGAAGGCGGAGTCGGTGAGCTTGTCGAGTCCGGCGTAGACGAAGGTGACCCCGAGGAAGATCCGCAGCGGAAGGAGGGCATAGCGCGAGGCGATCGACCTCCACTGGTCGAAGGTCGCCTTCCGCTCGACGAAGCGCCCACCGTCACCGGCGCCGTCGGTGCCGTCGGCACCCCGGGCCCTGCCCGGGGAGGCGTCGGCCCTGCCCGAGGGACCGCCGGCCCTACCCGGGGAGGCGTCGGCCCTGCCCGAGGGAGCGCCGGCCCTGCCCGAAGCGGAGGAGGCGTCGGTCCCGCCCCGGGAGCCGGCCCTGCCCGGAGAGGCGTCGGCCCTGCCCGAGCCGTCGGCCGCACCCGGGGTCCCGGTGCCGCCCGGGTCGTCGCCCCGGTCGTCGCTCGGGTTGTGCGGTCGGTTCGTCTGTCCCGTCATCGTCGGTCACCTCTCCACGCCCCGTACGACAGTTCGCGGAATGATTCTCCTCGCACCGGAGGCCCGGGACACGGGAAAGGGGCCGGGGGTTCAGTCCACGACGTCGATCGTGACCCGGTTGGTCTCCACGCCGGCCGCCGTCACGACCGAGACCTCCACCCGGCCCGGTTCCACGTCCGCCGGGAGGGGGACGGTCAGGGACGCGTCGGTGGGGTTGGCGAAGCCGCCCGGGACCGGGACCAGCGGCACGTGGGCGTGGACGGGGCCGATGCGCACGACGAGACGGGTCAGCGGGTCGGGGGCACCGGCGCCGGGCGGGACGAATCCGCAGCCGCGGATCTCGATGTCGTCGCCCGTGCGGATCGGGGCGTCGAGGTCGCCGGCCTCGCGGGAGCGGACCACGGAGTGGATCGTGGGGCGGACGCCCTCGGTGCACTTGGCGGCCAGGTACCAGGCCGCGGAGACGCCGAGGAGCAGCACGAGGGACCAGGGCACGTCGGGGAGCCGGTCGGGGTCGCGGGCCAGGCCGACCGCGGCCAGGGCGAGGACGGCGCCGGAGACGAGGAGGTACTGGACGTCGGCGAGGGCGGCACGGCCGCTGTCGTCGCAGACCAGGTCGGCGGCGCGCGGGCGGTCGGCGCGCACCTTCTGGAGACGGCCGGCCGTGATCCCCCGGGCGACGACGAGACGGGCGGTGACGGTGACGGAGGTGACGAGGGCGAGGACGGTCAGCAGGCCGGCGCCCCGGGCCAGACCGAAGGCGGTCGCGCCCGGGGAGCGGAAAGCGAGGAAGAGGAGGGTGTAACCGAGGAGGAGGAGCCAGCCGGCGGCGACGGCGCGGGTGGTGGAGAGCCGGTTGTCCTCGCCGATCAGCGGGGCGAGGAGACCGCCGCGGGCCCGGTGGGCGTGGGCGGCGGCGCTGAGCAGGACGGCGAGGACCACGGCGGTGCAGAGGCCGGCGGTGCGGGCGCCGGTCCAGCCGCCGTCGATGGCGGTGAGGGCCTGGCCGAGGAGGAGGGCGAGGACGGCGCCCCAGACCGCGCCCAGACCTCCGCTCCGTACCCGGTCGAGCCAGGCGAGCCCGGCCTCCCTGCCCCGTACGGCCACGGCGCGGGCGGACTGGGCGAGCTCGTCGGAGACCCACTGGCGGGCGGCGACCGGGGAGTGGGCGACGGCCGCGGGGACGCCGTGGCCGGCGGCGAGCTCGTCGCGCCGGGCCAGGAAGGCGGCGACGGCCCGCCGGTGCCCTGCCTGCCCGCAGTGGGCACAGCCGGCACAGGCCGTCGCGTGCTCGCCGTACTGTCTCGCCTCTTGAACCGCCACGGTGCCCACTCCCGAGCTCACGAGCTCACTTCACGGCCCGCTTGGATGCGTCCGGGCGTGCCCCCGCAGGGTCAACCACCCGTTTATTCCACGGAATTGTGCCGTACCGGCGGCTCCCGCGCCTGCCGCGTGCGCCCCGCCGGAGAGTGATTGCCGCGCCATCTCATTGACGTACAGAAGGGTGAGGCGATGGTGTTACGACAGGAGTTCGGGGTCCGTTCGGCTGATCCGGCGCCAGAGGGGCTGGTAGTTGATCCAGGCGACGAGGTCGCTACCGAGCTGTTCCCGGGTGGCGACGGCCTCGCGGTGGTCGATGAGCACCGGTTTGCCGGCGGCCCGCGCGGCCATCTGGACCTGGGCGCAGCGTTCGAGGGCGATGAACCACCAGGCGGCGGCGTCGACGGAGGTGCCGACGGTGAGCAGCCCGTGGTTGCGGAGCACGATCGCCTTGAAGTCGCCGAGGGCGACGGCGATCCGGCGGCCTTCCTCGGCGTCCACGGTGACGCCGGTGTAGGCGTCGTAGAGGGCGTGGTCCTGGTAGAAGGCGCAGGCCTCCTGGGTGATCGGGTCGAGGAGTTCGCCGAGCGCGGCGAGGGCCCGCCCGTGGACGGAGTGGGTGTGGGCGACGGCGACGGCGTCGGGCCGGGCCCGGTGGACCTGGGCGTGGACGGTGAAGGCGGCCTGGTTGACGTGGTGGCCGCCGCGGAGGACCTGTCCGTCGCCGTCGACCAGGATGAGGTCGCTCGCGGTGAGGTCCTCGAACGGCGCCCCGAAGGGGTTCACCCAGAAGCAGTCGGGGTGCTCCGGGTCGCGGGCGGTGATGTGGCCCGAGACGCCCTCCTCGTACCCGAACCGTCCGAAGAGCCGGAGCGCGCCGGCGAGCCGCTGCTTGCGGTGGGTGCGTTCCTCCTCGGCCGTCGCGTGGACGGGCGGCAGGGCGAAGTGGAGCCGTTCGACGGGGACGGGGTCCGGTATCACGCTCATGCGCCGGAAGGTAACGCCCGGCCGGTCAAGTCACCAGAGCCAGGACGTGAACACGACGAAGCCGCCGCCCCGGACGAGCGGGGCGGCGGCTTCGACGGTGTGCGGGAGGGATTACTCCCACTCGATGGTGCCCGGCGGCTTGCTCGTGACGTCCAGGACGACACGGTTGACGTCGGCGACCTCGTTGGTGATGCGGGTCGAGATCTTGGCGAGCACCTCGTAGGGCAGGCGCGACCAGTCGGCCGTCATGGCGTCCTCGGAGGAGACGGGGCGCAGCACGATCGGGTGACCGTAGGTGCGGCCGTCGCCCTGGACGCCCACGGAGCGGACGTCGGCGAGCAGGACGACCGGGCACTGCCAGATGTCGCGGTCGAGGCCGGCCGCGGTGAGCTCCTCGCGGGCGATGGCGTCGGCCTCGCGCAGCAGGTCCAGGCGCTCCTTGGTGACCTCGCCGACGATGCGGATGCCGAGGCCGGGGCCGGGGAACGGCTGGCGCTGGACGATCTCCTCGGGCAGGCCGAGCTCCTGGCCGACCATGCGGACCTCGTCCTTGAAGAGCTGCCGCAGCGGCTCGACGAGTTCGAACTCGATGTCGTCGGGGAGGCCGCCCACGTTGTGGTGGGACTTGATGTTGGCGGTGCCGGTGCCGCCGCCGGACTCGACGATGTCCGGGTAGAGGGTGCCCTGGACGAGGAACGCGACCTCCGGGCCCTCCTCCTGGAGGATCTCCAGCTGCGCCTGCTCGAACACGCGGATGAACTCGCGGCCGATGATCTTGCGCTTGGTCTCCGGGTCGGAGACGCCGGCGAGCGCGGTCAGGAAGCGCTCCTGCGCGTCGACGACCACCAGCTTGGCGCCGGTGGCGGCGACGAAGTCCTTCTCGACCTGCTCGGTCTCGTTCTTGCGCATCAGGCCGTGGTCGACGTACACGCAGGTGAGCTGCGAGCCGATGGCCTTCTGCACGAGCGCGGCGGCCACGGCGGAGTCGACGCCGCCGGAGAGACCGCAGATGGCGCGCTTGGTGCCGACCTGGGCGCGGATGGCCGCGACCTGCTCCTCGATCACGTTGCCCGTGGTCCAGCTCGGCTCGATGCCGGCGCCGCGGTAGAGGAAGTGCTCGAGGATCTGCTGGCCGTGCGTGGAGTGCAGCACCTCGGGGTGGTACTGGACGCCGTACAGCTTCTTCTCGTCGTTCTCGAAGGCGGCGACCGGCACGACGTCCGTGGAGGCGGTGACGGTGAAGCCCTCGGGGGCGGCGGAGCAGGCGTCGCCGTGCGACATCCACACCGACTGCTCGACCGGGGTGCCCTCGAAGAGGGTGGAGCCGGCCTTGGAGACGTGCAGCGGGGTCCGGCCGTACTCGCGGGCGCCGGTGTTGTCGACGGTGCCGCCGAGGGTCGTCGCCATCAGCTGGAAGCCGTAGCACATGCCGAAGACGGGGACGCCCGCCTCGAAGATCGCGCGGTCGAGGCGCGGGGCGCCCTCGGCGTACACGGAGGACGGGCCGCCGGAGAGGATGATCGCCTTCGGGTTCTTGGCCAGCATCTCGGCCACCGGCATGGTGGACGGGACGATCTCGCTGTAGACCCGCGCCTCACGGACGCGACGGGCGATGAGCTGGGCGTACTGGGCGCCGAAGTCGACAACGAGGACTACGTCCGGGTTGGAGACGTCGGGCGCGGCAGCGGGAGTCGCTGATGACACTACGGCGGCCTTCCGGCGGTAGGAGAGGTTCCCTCGTGAGGTCCCCTGGCGGTTCCCGTGGGGTCCCTGAGGGTTCCCTCGAAAGGGGGGCTATTTGTCGATTCTACCGGCGCGCCGGTGTCGCTTTTCGTCTCACCATCCGAACCCGGGTTGTCCCGGGGTGCGCGAAGGGGTCCATACTGTCGCCATGCGCAAGCACCCGACCTTCGTCTTTACCTATGGCAACCGGCCCACCGGCTGCCATGGTCGTGCTGCTTGAGCAACTGACAAGCGACTTCCCAGGCGCCCCGGGCCGACAAGGCCCGGGGCGTTCTGCTTGTCTCCGGGCGATGTCGCCCCGGGGCTCCAGGACCCGACACCACAAGGAGCCCCCGCCATGACCACGAACACCGCGACCACGAAGACCATCACGGAGCAGACCGGCGCCCGCACGGACGAGGCGGCGACGCTGATCGGCGACGCCCGTGAGCGCATCGACGCCCTCGACGACCGGATCATCGGCCTCATCCAGGAACGGATGGCCGTCTCGGCCGTCATCCAGGAGGCCCGGATCTCCTCCGGCGGCCGCCGGGTGAACCTGGCCCGCGAGATGGAGGTCCTCGGCCACTACAGGGACGCCCTGGGCAAGCCGGGCACGTCGCTCGCGATGACGATGCTGGAGCTGTGCCGGGGCCGCATCTGAATCCGGTGAGGCCGACAGGCGAATCCGGTGAGGTGAATCCGGTGAGGCCGACAGACGAATCCGGTGAGCCGGGCAGACGAATCCGGCGGTTCCGGCCGACGCGCCCGGGTGGGCCCCCGTACCCGAGTTCGGTCGTGCTCTCACCCGTACGGCGCGTGACCGGTTCCGGCCGGGCTTCGTTGGTCCGGGTGTCCGTGCCAGCCAGGGGCGGGCCCGTAGAAACCACGCGTGGCTTCGCTGGGGCGTGTGGCGTACCTCTCGGGTACGTCGTGGGACCTCGCACCAGCGCGCGTGACCGGACAGCAGGGGACAGCAGCCCGGTCACCCAGAAAGGGCGGTCGGTCCCGGGGACGCCCGGGGCCGGCCGCAACCGGCCGATCTCCCGACCCTCCCGTCCCCCGATCCCCCCGATCCCCTCCCCCTCGCGGCGCAACCCCCCGGCGCCGCCCCGCTCGGCACCGCCGCTGCCCTGACACCGGTGCCGACCTCAAGGGCCCCGCGCCGCGACCGGAATCGCGAGCGCGGGGCCCTTCTTCGCACCCGACACCAGAACGTGACGCGCGTCACACGAAGATCCTGTGCAACCGCTACAACCAATCGCGGGGGCGGAAGGTCATCTATGCAGCAACACCAAAGCTGGAAGGGCGCTGCACTCGGAGGGGGGTGCAGCGCCCTTTCACGTGAGCCGGTGCGGATCAGTCCTTCTTCGGCGGGACCGCCGGCATCCCCAGGAACGGCAGCCGCAGGGCGCCGAAGGCCTCGGACGGGACGGCGGGGGACTTCGGCTCGACCGCCGAGAGCCGTACGTACGCCTCTCCCTGCCGCGGGCGCGGGTCCTCCTCGCCCTTGTTCGGCCAGAAGGACATGGCGCGCTCGGCCTGGGCCGTGATCGTCAGGGACGGGTTGACGCCGAGGTTGGCGGAGACGGCCGCGCCGTCGACGACGGAGATCCCGGGGTGGCCGTAGAGCCGGTGGTACGGGTCGATGACGCCGGTCTCGCCGTCGGCGCCGATCGGGCAGCCGCCCAGGAAGTGCGCGGTCAGGGGGGTGCCCATCAGCTCGCCGACGTTGGAACCGGCGAAGCCGTTGATCTCCTCGGCGAGGAGGGTGGCGGCCCGGGTGGCCGCCTCGATCTGTGTCGGGTTGGGGGCGCCGTGGCCCTGGCGGGCGGTGAGCAGGCCCTTCCCGATGCCGCCCGGCTTGCGGAAGGTGGTGAGCGAGTTGTCCAGGGACTGCATGACGAGGCCGATGATGGTCCGCTCCGACCAGCGGCGGTTGGACAGCGAGCGGGCTGCGAGCGTGGGGTGCTTGACCAGTTCGAGCAGCCACCTGCGCACCCGGTGCGCGCCGTACGGCACCTGGAGGACGGTCATGCCGCCCATGGAGTTGGAGCCCTTGCCGTAGCGGACCGGCTCGATGTGGGTGTTGTCGTCCGGGTGGATGGACGAGGTGATCGCGACGCCCTTGGTGAAGTCGACCCGGTCCTTGCCGTGCCGCTTGCGGTAGCGGCGGTCGGTGGTCTGCGAGCCGACCAGCGCCTCGGAGTTCGTGCGGGTCAGCTCGCCGAGCCGGCCGGAGACGCGGGGCAGCAGCCCGGTGTCCTTCATCCGGTGCAGCAGGGTCTGCGTGCCGTACGTACCGGCGGCGATGACGACCTTGCGGGCGGTGAAGGTCCGGCCCGCGCCCTTCTTCTTGTTGTCGGTCGGGAGGGTCTTGACCGCGTAGCCGCCCCGGGAGTCCTCGGTGACCGCGACGACGGAGGTCATCGGGTGGACGACCGCGCCCGCCTTCTCGGCGAGGTAGAGGTAGTTCTCGTTGAGGGTGTTCTTGGCGCCGTGGCGGCAGCCGGTCATGCACTCGCCGCACTCGGTGCAGGCCTTGCGGGAGGGCCCCGCGCCGCCGAAGAACGGGTCGGCGACCTCGCCGCCCGGCTTCGCCTTCGCCGTGCCGTCGCCGTCCTGCCCGTCCCCGAAGAACACGCCGACCGGCGCCATGTGGAAGGTGTCGCCGATCCCCATCGCCTGGGCCGTGGCCTTCAGGTGCACGTCGGAGGGCGTCATCGTCGGGTTGAGGCGCACGCCGAGCATCCGCTTGGCCTGGTCGTAGTAGGGCGCGAGCTCCGCACGCCAGTCCGTGATGTCCTTCCACTGCGGGTCGTCGAAGAACGGCGCGAGCGGCTCGTAGAGGGTGTTGGCGTAGTTCAGGGAGCCGCCGCCGACGCCCGCGCCGGCGAGGACCATGACGTTCCCGAGCAGATGGATGCGCTGGATGCCGTACAGGCCGAGCGTCGGCGCCCACAGGAAGTTCTTCAGGTCCCAGGAGTTCTTCGGCAGCTCGTGGCGTGCGAAGCGGCGCCCGGCCTCCAGGACGCCGACCCGGTAGCCCTTCTCGGTGAGGCGGAGGGCGGTGACCGATCCGCCGAAGCCGGAGCCGACGACCAGGACGTCGTAGTCGTACGCGTCGTCCTCGTCCTGATTCTGGGCAGGGGGTACCGCGGTCATGGCTCTCCTCGCAACGAAAAGGTGGGGAAGGGAAGGGCGTCGGCGCGGGCGCGGCCGAAGGGCGTCAGCGCAGGCGCAGGGCCTTCATCGCCTTCAGGGACACGCTCATGAACGCGGCGTACTTCTCGTCGTCCATCCCGAAGGACGGCGCGAGCGGGATCAGCCGCTGCTGGGCGACGGTCTGCGCCTCGGTGTACTTGAGGATGCCCTCGGAGCCGTGGCGGCGGCCGAGTCCGGAGTCCTTCATGCCGCCCATCGGGGACTGCACGCTGCCGTACGCGGGCGCGTACCCCTCGTTGATGTTGACGGTTCCGGTGCGCAGCCGGGCGGCGACGGCGTGGCCGCGGCGCGAGTCCTTCGTCCAGACGGAGGAGTTGAGGCCGTACGGGGTGGCGTTGGCGAGCTCGACGACCTCGTCCTCGTCGGTGAAGCGGTAGACGGAGACGACCGGGCCGAAGGTCTCCTCGCCGCAGACGGCCATCGGGGCCTCGACGCCGTCGAGGATGGTGGGCTCGTAGAAGAGGGGGCCGATGTCGGGGCGGGCGACGCCGCCGGCGATGAGCGTGGCGCCCTTGGCGACGGCCTCCTCGACGTGCTTCGAGACGGTCTCCAGCTGCCGCTCGCCGACGAGGGAGCCCATGTCCGCGCCGTACGCGAGGGAGCTGCCGAGGCGCATGGCCTTGGTGCGGGCGGCGAAGCGCTCCAGGAAGGCGTCGGCAACCGACTCGTGGACGTAGAGGCGTTCGATGGAGATGCAGAGCTGTCCGGCGGAGGAGAAGCAGGCGCGGACGGCGCCGGCGGCGGCCTTCTCGATGTCGGCGTCCGCGAGGACGAGCATCGCGTTCTTGCCACCGAGTTCGAGGGAGACGCCGACGAGCCTGGCCGCGGCGCCCTGGGCGACCTCGCGGCCGGTGCGGGTGGAGCCGGTGAAGGAGACGTAGTCGGCGTGCTTGACGACCTCGGGACCGACGACCGGGCCCTCGCCGAGGACGACCTGGAAGACCTCTTCGGGGAGTCCGGCCTCGATGAGCAGGTCACGGGCCCAGAGGGCGGTGAGCGCGGTCTCGGTGTCGGGCTTCATGACGACGGCGTTGCCGGAGACGAAGGCGGGGAGCGCGTCGCCGACGGAGAGTTCGAGGGGGTAGTTCCAGGGGGCGATCTGGCCGACGACCCCGCGCGGCTGGCGCAGCTCGGTGACCTTGGTGAGGGTCGGCACGACGCCGGTGTGGCGCTTGGCGCGGAGGTAGGAGGCGGCCTTGCGGCCGTAGTGGCGGGCGGCGACGGCGACCGCCTGGACCTCCTCGTGGGCGTGCAGGCGGGCCTTGCCGGTCTCCAGCTGGATGAGGTCGAGGACCTCGGCCTGCCGCTGGAGGACGAGGTCGTGGAAGCGCAGGAGGACGGCGGCGCGGGCCCTGACGGGGGTGGCGGCCCAGACGGCCTGGGCGGCACGCGCGCGCGTGAAGGCCTCGGCGACGTCCTCGGGGGTGGACTCGGGCAGGTCAGCCAGCTTGTCCCCGGTGAAGGGGGTGTGGTTGGCGGTCCGGCCGGAGCCGACGACTCCGCGCGTGAGCCGGGCGACCAGCTCGGGCGTGACGACGTCGGCGGCGGTCCGCGCCCCGGCGGGCGCGGGCGCGACCGGGTTGGTCGCGCCGGCGGGGGCGGCCGGGCGGGCCGCCTCGGCGGCGGTGTCGGCGGGAACCGTGAGGGCGGCGGGGGCCTGCGAGTCCGTCATGAGGGCGAGCGTAGGCCGCGTTCCGACCTTTGGGTACCCGTCGGTAACGCGTTTTCACCCTCTCCGCACATCGCGCCAGCGATCACTGGCACATAAGCCCTGATCAGGGGCTTACGGCCATCCTCGGAGCCGTGCGAGGAGTTTTTCCGCGCCTCGGTCCGCGCCTCGGTCCGCGCCTCGGGCCGTCCCTCGGTCCGCGCCTCACTGGTCCGGTGCGCGCCAGTGCTGGACGACGATGTCGAACTGCTCCCGGGTGGTCTCCCAGCTCGACTCCGGCGAGGACATGTAGATGGCGTACTCGGTGCCGTCGTCCTCGTAGTACATCTGGTCGATCGCGTGCCGCGGCCCGGGGAAGGTCTTCTTCTCGGTCCAGGTGAACTCCCACAGGCAGGAGCGCACCTGATCGCGGTAGGTGGTCTGGAGGAGCTTGACCCGGTTGTAGTCCATGCGCTTCCCGAGCTGCCGCTCCAGGTCGATGGCGTGCATGTACGGGTTCTCGAAATCGGGGCTCTTGTCGATGCTGATCCGGATGCGGTGGCGGCCGTTGTCCGGGGTGTAGTCGATCTGGTCGCGCTCGGTCTGCCGCTTCCAGCCGTCCGGTACGAGGAGGCTGAAGCCCTCCGGGTCCTCGACGCGGTGCCAGCCGGCCGGGATGCCGTCCCCGGCTCCCTTGGTGGCGGGTGCGGTCGCCGGGGTGGTCCGGCCGCCGTGGCCCTGGTCGTCGCGGTCGCCACCCGCGTAGTTCATGGCGGCGAAGACGGCACCGCCGGCGACGACTCCGGCGAGCAGCGCCGCGAACACGGCCGAGCGCCAGCGGCCACGGCCTGAGGACGGCGGCGAGGAGGGGACGAGGGTGGGATGCGATGTCCGAGGCTGGTGCGGTACGGAGGACGGCTGCGGCTCCTGGGCCGACTGGGGCCACTGCGCGGTGACCTTCGGCGTCCCGCCCGCCAGGATCTCCGTACCCGTACCGTCCGCCTGCCGGGCCTCGCGCGCCGCCGAGTCCAGCTCCTCCCTGGCCACGCGCTGGGTCGGCACGTACGCCTGGGCCGCCGCCGGCGCACGGCCCTCCATCGCGTCGAGGAGCATCCGCTCGGCCTCGTCCGCGCGCGGCCGCTGCGCCGGGTCCTTGCGCAGCAGGGCCACGATGACGGAGGCCAGCGGCCCCGCCTTCGCCGGGTGCGGCGGTTCCTCCGTCACCACGGCCTGCATGGTGCTGATCGGGGAGGTGCGGCGGAACGGCGAGGTGCCCTCCACCGCCGTGTAGAGCGTGGCGCCGAGGGACCAGAGGTCGGAGGCGGGGCCCGGATCGCCGCCCTGTACCCGCTCGGGCGCCAGATAGTCGATGGAGCCGACGATCTCGCCCGTACGGGTGATCGTCGAGTCGCCCTCGATCGCCGCGATCCCGAAGTCCGTGATGAGGACGCGCCCGTCGCGCGCGAGCAGCACGTTGCCCGGCTTGACGTCCCGGTGCAGCACCCCGGCCGCGTGCGCGGCCCGCAGCGCGCCGACGACGTGCAGCCCGATCCTGGCCGCCTCGCGGGGCTCGATCGTGCCGGCCTCCTTGGCGGCGTCGGCGAGCGAGGGCCCGTCGACGTACTGCATGACGATCCAGGGCCGGTTGTCGTGCTCCAGGACGTCGTGGACGGTCACCACACCCGGGTGCGTGATCCGCGCGGCGGCCCTCGCCTCCTTCTGCGTACGGGCGTGCAGCACGAGCCGGTCGGCCTCGGCCACGAACCGGCCCGCCGTCAGCTCCTTCACCGCCACCACACGGTGCAGCACCTCGTCGTGCGCGCGCCAGACCTTGCCCATGCCGCCGCGGCCGATGGACTCACCCAGCCGGTAGCGACCGGCGAGCAGAAGCCCCGACCCTGTGCCCTGAGAAGCGCTCTGAGAATGTTCCACTTGCCCCCGCCCGTTCCTTCTGATGCCAGGTTACGGAGGGGGGTACGGGCGGCGGAACCTCGGGGCCGTCATAGGAACAGCACTGTGACCAGGGGCCGGTGGGACATTCGTATCAGCGTCCCGGACGTCAGCGCCCCGGACGGAACCCCTTCGTGGCCTGCTCGTAGATCTCCGACACCTTGTCACGCTCGCTCTCCGGCCCGATGACCTGGACGACGTGGTACCGACCGCCGTCGATCAGGGCGAGATTGCGTACGAACACCTCGCGGCCCGTGCTGTCCGGCCAGGTGTAGAACCCCTCGGCCGTCGGCGTCCGGCCGATGTCCACCCGGCGTGTCTTCTCCACCCGCGACCAGCTCGTCGCACGGTAGGGCGCCAGCTCGCGCTCCTTGCTGTTCTGGTACTCCAGCGGGTCCGAGCCGTTGTCCTGGACGCTGTCCCGGCCGGGGACGACGATCAGCGTGAAGTCGCCGCTGGTGTAGCGCACTTGCCCGGCGTCGTTGATCGGGCTGCGCCGCCACCCCTTCGGCACCCCGATCCGGAAGCCCTCGGGGTCCTGGCGCAGTTCGTACCCGGCGGCGAGCGCGGGGGCCGAAGTGTCCGCGGGGGGCGGGGTGGTGGCCGGTCCGGTCGACGGCTTCGCCGACGGTTCGGCCGACGGTTCGGCCGACGGTTCGGCCGACGGCTTGGTCGACGGCGCCGCGGACGGCTTCGTGCTCGCCGTGGCCTGGGCGGTCGGTCCACCACCGGGCTGCTCGCCCCCGCGGGGCATGAACAGGACGGCGTACGCGACCGCCCCCGCGAGCAGCAGGAGGACGAGGATCAGGAGCGTACGGCCCAGGGAGCGCGGGGAACCCGGCGTACGGGAGGCCGATGGGCGCGCGGAGGACCGGGGGGCGCGCGGGGCGCGCTGCGGGATCTCCTCGTCGAAGTCCTCGCGGAACGCCTCCCGGAAGCCTCCCCGGGACTCGTCGCGGAACTCCTCAGGGAACTCCTCGCGGTAATCCGGCTGTACGCGCGCGTGGCCGTACTCCTGGTCGTGCACGTGGTCGGGTTCGGGGCCCCGCGAAGCCTCGTGCCGGGTCGCCGGGCGCGGGTCCTTGCCGCGCTTGTGGCGGCCCGCCCGCGCTCCCCCGCGCCACCGGCGCACCAGCTCGCCGCGCCGGCGCACGATCGGCAGCCGCGCCTCGTCGAAGGACGGCAGCGGTACGACCCCGAGCCCGGCCTCCGGCTCCGGCGCCGAGCGGACCATGGAGCGCAGCCAGCCGCGCAGCTCCTCGAAGTCCGGGCGCTCGGTCGGGTCCTGACGCAGCAGCGACTCCACGACCGGGCGCAGCGGCCCGCACTCCTCGGCGAAGGCCGGCGGCTCGGCGCAGACCAGCTGGACGAGCTCGGCCGCGCTGTCCTCGGGGTACGGGGCATGGCCCTGGACCGCCCGGTAGAGGAGCGCGCCGAGCGCCCACAGGTCGGTCGCGGGGGTGATGGGCGGGGCGAGGCGCCAGTTCTCGTGCACGGGTCCGGCCTGCTCGGGCGCCCAGCGCTCCGTCACGGCACCGACGACCGCGATCCGCGTCTGGCGGGCCCGTTCGGCGGCGAGCCGCGTGGTCGGACCGCGGTGCGCCTGGGCCGGGATCGCGAGCGGCGCTTCCTCCCGCGGGGCGGCTTGCGCCGGAAGCCGCGCGGGATCCGGGGTCGCCGGCGTGTACCCGGCGGGCAGCGCCGGACGCCCCGAACCGGGCAGCACGGAACCCCCGCCGGCCGGGATCGGTCCCGAGCCGTCCCGCGAGGCGTGCGGACCGTCGCTCCAGCTGCCGGCCAGCATCGCGCGCGGCGGCGGGCCGGCCTGCGGGCCACCGCCGTACGGCTCGTCGCCGTCGTCCTCGTCGTCCTCGTCGTCCACCACCCGGGCCCACCACTGCGGCTCGGGCGCGCCGGACGCCTGTGCCGTGGGCGGCGGGGGCGGCTCGTGCCCCTCCGGCGGCGCGGGGCGCTGGACGGGGAGGGCCCCGGTCTCGCCGAGCTTGGCGGCGGCCCGCGCACCGGCCCGGTACGCGGCGATGGCCCCGGCCCGCGCGGCCCGCACGTCGGCGGTGGGCGGCGTGGCGACGGGCTGCGTCTCGGCGGCGGCCGGCATGGCCCGCCCGTAGGGGTCGGCACCGTAGTCCCCGTACGGACCGGTGCCCGTACCGGTGTCGGTGTCGTCCGGGTCCGGGGCTCCGTCGGGTTCGGGCGCCGCCGCGTCCAGCTCCTCGTCCACCTCGGCGCCGTAGGCCTCGGCGCCGTAGGCCTCGGGGCCGTACGCGGCGGACTCGGACTCGTAGTCGTACTCGTACTGGTCGACGGGCTCCAGCGCGTAGGGCTCACGCCGGTACGGCTCGGGCGCGTAGGGCTCACGCTCGTACGACTCAGGCCCGTACGGCTCCAGCTCGTACGACTCGGAGCCGTACTCTCCAGCCCCGTACTCCCCCGCCCCGTACTCCCCCGCCTCGTACTCCTCAGGCGCATACGGCTCGGCCACGTGCTCGACCGGTCCGGCTTCCTCCGGCTCGTAGGCCTCGGGCTCGTAGGCCTCGGCCTCGTGGAGTTCGGGCTCGTGGAGTTCGGGCTCGGCGGCCGTGGGCGGCGCGAACGCGTCGGGCTGTTCCGGGACCGGGGCGTAGCCGCAGAGGGCCTCCTCGGCGGCGCCCACCGCGAGGCCGCTGAGGACCACGCGGCCGTCGTCGCAGACGAGCACGGTCCTGGCGGTGATGTTCCGGTGCACCCAGCCGTGGGCGTGGAGGGCGCGCAGGGCGGTGAGGACGTCGGCGCCTATCTCGGCCGCGCGGTACGGGTTGAGGGGCCGCTCGGCGAGGAGCGCGGCCAGCGGTCGGGCCGCCACGCGCTCGCTCACTATCCACAGCGAGCCGGCCTCGGCGAAGACGTCGAAGACCTGGTCGAGCAGGGGATGGTCGGGGATCTGCGCGGCGGCCTGGGCCGCCTCGATCGCGCGGCGCACGACGGGCTCGGCCGGCCGGCGGGTGGCCGGGCCCGCGCCGCCGTAGGGCCCGGCGGGACCGCCCCGGCCGTCGAGGACCTCGGCGTCGACGAACTCCGGCAGCGGCACCTGGCGGACCAGGACCTCCTGCCCGCTGTAGGTGTCGAACGCGCGCGTCTCCACCGGTTCGTACGCGTCGGCGTCCGCCGGTGGCAGCGGCAGGCGGTAGCGGTCGGCGAGCACCCTTCCCGCGTAGTCGTCCACGACGCCTCCCCCGCGCGCACGCTGTCCCCCGTGGTCCCGCGGATCCCTCGGGATCGGGCGGGATCACGCAGGTCTCGTCAGTTCCGGTCCGGCAGCGTGCAGTTGACGGCTCTGTTCGGCTGCGTTCGGTCCATGAACCTCACGATACGTGCCACCGGTCAGTCCTTGGGGCTGAACGTGGCGAACGCCGTGTCCCGCAGCGTCTTGCACTCCGCGCCGTTCCACGCGTCCGAGGCGCAGCTGATCATGATGGAGTACCCGTGCTTGGCGTCCACCTTGAAGCCTCGGTTGAGCACGCGGACACGGATGCCCTTCTGCGTGCGCTCGAACTCCCAGTCGGCGACGGTCGGGTAGCCGTTGTAGGAGACCGGCCTTATGCCGAGGTGCTTGTAGTCCTGGCTGGAGGCGGCCACGCCGTACCTGGCCAGCTCCCAGGCGTTCGCCGCGTTGTCCTTCGGGCTGCCGTTGTAGTCGACCTGGACGCGCGGGAAGCCGCCGCTCTCGTTGAATATCGCGCCGAGGTCGTAGCCCGGGATCGAGCGGAGCTTGAAGGACGCCGGCATCGCCATCGAGAAGTGGAGCTTCTCGTTGCTGACGAGGGTGTAGCCGGCGGGCAGCTGGGCGCCCGCGCCGCCGGGCCCTCCGGAGGGCTTGGTCCCGTTCTGCCCGCCCGTGGACCCCGACCCCGTGGTGCCGTTGTCGCCGCCGGTCGATCCCGTGGCGCCGTTGTCGCCGGGCTGGGTGCCGCCCTGCTGGCCGGGTCCGCCCGAGGACTGGCCCTGGGCGCCGCCGGAGCCGCCGGAACCGTCGGCTCCACCGGTCGAGGCGCCGGCCGAGGCGGTGGTGCCCCCGTCGCCCTTGCCCTGGTTGCCCTCGTCGCCGCCGCCGAGGGAGACCGCGAGGATCGTGCCGAGCACGGCGAGGACGGCGACCGCGGCGATGACCACCAGGGTGCGGCGCGGTACGACGTCGGTCAGCGGCGCGCGGGCCGGGGCCGGCTTGCCGCCGCCCCGCAGCGGCTCGGTCGCGAGTCGCGGCGCGGGCTTCGGCTCGGGCTTCACGGACGCGGCGGCGTTCCGTACGGACTTCAGCGCGTCCCGCATCCGCTCGGCGGCCGCGTCGGGCCCCCGGTCGATCGCGGCGGCCGTCGGGGCCTGGTCGGGGCGCGGCGGCAGCGGTACGACGGTGGTGACCTCGGGCGAGGCCACGGGCGGCGCGTCGGGCGCGTCGAGCACGGCCCGCAGCAGGACCCTGGCGCCGGCGTCGTCGAGCCGCTGCGCCGGGTCCTTGGCGAGGAGGCCGTAGATGACCTTCTCCAGCTCGGGGCCGGCGTTCTTCGGCGGGTCGACCGGCTCGGTCATCACGGCCGTGAGGGTGGCGATGGCGGAGCCCTTGTCGTACGGCGGGCTGCCTTCGACCGCGGCGTAGATGAGGCCGCCGAGCGACCACATGTCGGCGGCGGGGCCGGGCTTGTGGCCGCGGGCGCGCTCCGGGGAGATGTACGAGGGGGCGCCGACGAGCATGCCGGTGGAGGTGATCGAGGGGTCGCCCTCCACCTGGGCGATGCCGAAGTCGGTGAGGACGACGCGGCCGTCCTCGGCGATGAGGACGTTGGACGGCTTCACGTCGCGGTGCAGGATGCCCTCGCGGTGCGCCGAACGCAGGACGTCGAGGATGGCGAGGCCGACCTCGGCGGCGCGCCGGGGCGTGAGGGTGCCGTCCTCACGGACGGCGTCCGCGAGGGACTTGCCCTCGATGAGCTCCATGACGATCCACGGGCGGTCGTCCTCGTCGACGACGTCGTAGACGGTGACGGCGCCGTTGTTGCGGATCCGGGCGATGGCCTTCGCCTCGCGCAGGGTCCTGGTGATGAGGCGTCGCTTCTCGTCCTCGTCGATGCTGGTGGGGAAGCGGAGCTCCTTCACGGCGACGGTACGGCCGAGGGTCTCGTCGACGGCGCGCCACACGGTGCCCATGCCGCCGCGGCCGAGGACGCCGCCGAGCCGGTAGCGGCCCGCGAGCAGCCGTCCTTCGCCGGCCGGTTCCTTGCGGAACTTGTCGGCGCCGCGCGGGCCGTCGGCGGCGGGCCGGCGGTCGCTCTCGCCGTCGCCGTCCCCGGCGCCGAAACCGGCCCGTCCGGTCGACGGCTCGGTACCGCGCAGCCGCCCGTTCGCGACGGCGTCGTCACCAGTGGCCCCGCTCGCGGCACCAGCACCGGCCTCGGTCCCGGCCGAGGCACTGGCACCGGCCTCGGCCTCGGTCCCGGTCCCGGCCGCTGCACCGGCACCGGTCCCGGCCGCTGCACCGGCACCGGTCCCGGTCGCGGCACCGGCACCGGCACCGGCCGAGGCCTCGGTCCCGGTCGCGGCACCGGCCGAGGCCGAGGCCCCGGCCCGAACGTCGCTCGCGCCCGGAGTCGCCGTCCCCTCGGACGGCGCGTCCTGAGGGTCCTTCACCTCCTGAGCGTCCTTCACGTCCCGAGGGGTCTCCGCGGGCTTCGCGTCCTCGACGCCCCGCTCCGGTTCGCGCGCGCCCCCTGGGGCCTGCGCACCCTGGCTGACCTGCGCGTCCTCCGTGTCCCGCTCCGGCTCACGCGCGGCCGGAACCGCTCCTCGGTCGCCGTCGGTCGCGGCCCCCGCGGCGGCGTCCCGCCTGGGGTCCCTCGCCTTGTCCCGCGACTGCTCCGCCTCCGACATGCGTCCCCTCTGCGATCCCTGATCTTCGCCGCGTCTGCCGCTTCCCGCGCGATGCGGTAACCCGCCCTGGAAGAGAGGCCATTGTCCCTCACCTCGGGGCGGGTGGCGCCCCCGGGTCCGCACTCCGGGATACGACGCCTCCGCACGGCCCCGAGGTTCCCGCGGTGCGAGGACCCGGACGTCCCGTCAGATCGGCACGATGTCCGGCGCCCCGAGCCGCGCGGCGTCGGCCGTCAGGTCGTCGGGCTGGCGCTGCGACTCGCGCTCGGCCTCGACCCGCTTCTCGTAGTGCTCGACCTCCTTCGCGATCTGGCCCTCGTCCCAGCCGAGGACCGGTGCCATCAGTTCCGCGCACTCGCGGGCGCTGAGCGTGCCCCGGTCGAAGGTCTCGATGGAGATCCTGGTCCGCCGGGTGAGGACGTCGTCGAGGTGGCGGGCGCCCTCGTGCGAGGCGGCGTAGACGATCTCGGCGCGCAGGTAGTCCTCGGCCGCGGCGAGCGGTTCGCCGAGGCTCGGGTCGGCCGCGATCAGGTCGAGGATCTCCTCCGTCAGGGAGCCGTAGCGGTTGAGGAGATGCTCGACCCTGACGACGTGCAGTCCGGTTCTCGCGGCGGTCCTGGCCCGCGCGTTCCACAGGGCGCGGTAGCCCTCGGCGCCGAGGAGCGGGGTGTCCTCGGTGACGCAGGGGGCGACGCGCTGGTCGAGTCCGTGCACGGCCTCGTCGACGGCGTCCTTCGCCATCACGCGGTACGTCGTGTACTTGCCGCCGGCCACGACCACGAGACCGGGGACCGGGTGGGCGACGGTGTGCTCGCGGGACAGCTTGCTGGTGGCGTCCGACTCGCCGGCCAGGAGCGGCCGCAGGCCCGCGTAGACGCCCTGGACGTCGTCCCTGGTGAGCGGGGTGGCGAGGACGGTGTTCACATGCTCCAGGAGGTAGTCGATGTCGGCGCTGGAGGCGGCGGGGTGCGCCTTGTCGAGGTCCCAGTCGGTGTCGGTGGTGCCGACGATCCAGTGGCGCCCCCAGGGGATGACGAACAGCACGGACTTCTCGGTGCGCAGGATCAGCCCGGTGGTCGAGTGGATGCGGTCCTTGGGCACGACGAGGTGGATGCCCTTGGAGGCGCGGACGTGGAACTGGCCGCGCTCCCCGATGAGGGCCTGGGTGTCGTCGGTCCACACGCCCGTGGCGTTGACGATCTGTTTGGCCCTGATCTCGTACGCGACGCCCGCCTCGACGTCCTGGACGCGCGCGCCGACGACCCGCTCGCCCTCGCGGAGGAAGCCGGTGACGCGGGCCCGGCTGGCGGCCCGGGCGCCGTAGGAGGCGGCCGTGCGCACGAGGGTGGTGACGAAGCGGGCGTCGTCCATCTGGGCGTCGTAGTACTGCAGGGCGCCGACCAGGGCGTCCTTCTTCAGGCAGGGCGCGACCCGCAGGGCGCCCCGCCGGGAGAGGTGCCGGTGGACGGGGAGGCCGCGGCCGTGGCCGGAGGAGAGCGACATCGCGTCGTACAGCGCGACGCCCGAGCCGGCGTAGAACCGCTCCCAGCCCTTGTGCTGGAGGGGGTAGAGGAACGGGACCGGCTTCACCAGGTGGGGGGCGAGCCGCTCCAGGAGGAGTCCGCGCTCCTTGAGCGCCTCCCGTACGAGCGCGAAGTCGAGCATCTCCAGGTAGCGCAGGCCGCCGTGGATGAGCTTGCTGGACCTGCTGGAGGTGCCGGAGGCCCAGTCACGGGCCTCCACGATGCCGGTGGAGAGCCCTCTCGTGGCGGCGTCGAGGGCGATTCCCGCGCCGACGACTCCGGCGCCGACGACCAGCACGTCCAGCTCTCGCTCGGCCATGACCGCGAGTGCCTCGGCGCGCTCGGCGGGTCCCAGTGTCGCTGTCCTCACGCTGCTGCCTCCCGTCGTCCCCCGTCTGTCCCACACGCCGTCGGCACCGCACACACCGGGCCGTAGCGACGTACACGAACCGCGAACCGGGCCCCGTGTGGTCCGGCTCACAGCTCGATTCTGTCCCGGTCCCGCGACTTCAGCCACCGCCTCGCGGCCGACCTGTGGATAACACTCGGCGACGTTCGACCCCACAATGCCGCATATCGGTCATATTTACGCCTAGTCTGACATTGCGCTCGACCCGTTCTGTCCACCGGGCTTGCGCGTCGCGTCCCCTCCGGCTACTGGGAAGGACGGCCCACCCCCCATGCCCGCTGACCTCGCCGTCATCGGCCTCGGCCACCACGGACTCCCCCTGGCCCAGGCCGCCACCGCCGCAGGCATCGACACCATCGGCTACGACACCGACCCCCGCCCCGTCGCCGAACTCGCCGCCGGCCGCTCCCCGGTCGACGGCTCGCTCACCGCCCCAGAGATCCGCCGGATGCTCTCGGGGGGCTTCCGGCCGACCACCAACCCCGCCGAGCTCGGCCGGGTCCGCACCGCCGTCCTCTGCGCCCCGACCTCCCCCGGCCCCGACCGGACCCTCGACCTCACCGCCGTCACCGACGCCGCCCGCGCCCTCGCCGCCCGGCTGCGCCCCCACACCACCGTCCTCCTGGAGTCCCCGGTCCCCCCGGGCACCACCGAGGGCCTCCTCCGCGAGGTCCTGGAGGCGGGCTCGGGCCTGCGCGCCGGGCGCGACTTCCACCTCGCGTACTCCCCCGGCCGCCTCGACCCCGGCAGCCGCACCCACGGCTACGCCGGCACGCCCAAGGTCATCGGCGGCCTCACCCCGGCCTGCACCGAGTCCGCGGCCGCCTTCTACGGCCGGCTCACCGACAAGGTGGTACGCGCGCGTGGCCCCCGCGAGGCGGAGACGGTCAAGCTCCTGGAGACCAACTTCCGGCACGTCAACATCGCCCTCGTCAACGAGATGGCGGTCCTCTGCCACGAACTCGGCGTCGACCTCTGGGACGTCATCCGCTGCGCCGAGACCAAGCCCTTCGGCTTCCAGGCCTTCCGCCCGGGACCCGGCGTCGGCGGCCACGGCGTCCCCGTCGACACCGTCGGCGCCCACCGCCCGCTGCGCCTCGTCGAGCTCGCGGGACAGGTCAACGAACGCATGCCGCAGTACGTCGTCCAGCGCGCCGCCACCCTCCTCAACGAGCACGGCAAGTCGGCCCGCGGCGCCCGGATCCTGCTGCTCGGCATCACCTACAAGCCCGACCTCCCCGACCGCCAGGGCTCCCCCGCCGACGAGATCGCCCGCCGCCTCATGGACCTGGGCGCGGCCGTCAGCTACCACGACCCGCACGTCCCCGACTGGCGCGTCCGCGAGCTCCCCGTCCCCCGCGCCGACTCCCTCTACGAGGCCGCCGCCCACGCCGACCTGACGATCCTGCTCCAGCACCACCGCACGTACGACCTCCAGGGCCTCTCGGTGAAGGCCCAGCTGCTCCTCGACACCCGCGGCGCCACCCCCGCCGGAGCGGCCCACCGGCTGTGAGCAGCAGAAAAGCCCCGCACCACCTGGTGCGGGGCTTCTCAGCGGGTCGTCAGCGCTTGTGCTGGGAGTCCGCGACCGTGACCTCGACGCGCTGGAACTCCTTGAGCTCGCTGTAGCCCGTGGTGGCCATCGCGCGGCGCAGGGCGCCGAAGAAGTTCATCGAGCCGTCCGGGATGTGCGACGGGCCCGCGAGGATCTCCTCGGTGGTGCCGACGATGCCCAGGTCGACGAGCTTGCCGCGCGGCACGTCCTCGTGGACGGCCTCCATGCCCCAGTGGTGGCCCTTGCCGGGCGCGTCCGTGGCACGGGCCAGCGGGGAGCCCATCATCACGGCGTCGGCACCGCAGGCGATGGCCTTCGGCAGGTCTCCCGACCAGCCCACACCGCCGTCGGCGATGACGTGCACGTACCGGCCGCCGGACTCGTCCATGTAGTCGCGGCGGGCCGCGGCCACGTCGGCGACCGCGGTCGCCATCGGGACCTGGATGCCGAGGACGTTACGGGTGGTGTGCGCGGCGCCGCCGCCGAAGCCGACCAGGACACCCGCCGCGCCGGTGCGCATCAGGTGCAGGGCCGCGGTGTACGTGGCGCAGCCGCCGACGATGACCGGGACGTCCAGCTCGTAGATGAACTGCTTCAGGTTCAGCGGCTCGGCCGCGCCCGAGACGTGCTCGGCCGAGACCGTCGTGCCGCGGATGACGAAGATGTCCACGCCGGCGTCGACGACGGCCTTCGAGAACTGCGCGGTGCGCTGCGGGGAGAGCGCGGCGGCGGTGACGACACCGGAGTCGCGCACCTCCTTGATGCGCTGCCCGATCAGCTCCTCCTTGATCGGGGCGGCGTAGATCTCCTGCAGACGGCGGGTCGCGGTCGCCTCGTCCAGCTCGGCGATCTCGTCGAGCAGCGGCTGCGGGTCCTCGTACCGGGTCCAGAGACCCTCCAGGTTCAGGACGCCGAGGCCGCCCAGCTCGCCGATGCGGATGGCGGTCTGCGGCGACACGACCGAGTCCATCGGGGCGGCCAGGAACGGCAGCTCGAAGCGGTAGGCGTCGATCTGCCAGGCGATCGAGACCTCCTTCGGGTCCCGGGTGCGCCGGCTCGGGACGACGGCGATGTCGTCGAACGCGTACGCCCTGCGGCCGCGCTTGCCGCGCCCGATCTCGATCTCAGTCACGATGTGTGGCCTTTCCCTCTATGTCTGCGCCTACCAGTATCCCCGACACACGCCGGAGGGGCGGCTCCGGCCACATGCCGGAACCGCCCCCTCCGTCGCGCGCTGTTACTTCCTGCTGTAGTTCGGCGCCTCGACCGTCATCTGGATGTCGTGCGGGTGGCTCTCCTTGAGGCCCGCCGAGGTGATCCGGACGAATCGGCCGTTCGCCTGGAGCTCCGGCACCGTGCGCCCGCCGACGTAGAACATCGACTGGCGCAGACCGCCCACCAGCTGGTGGACGACGGCCGAGAGCGGGCCGCGGTAGGGCACCTGGCCCTCGATGCCCTCGGGGACGAGCTTCTCGTCGGAGGCGACGCCCTCCTGGAAGTAGCGGTCCTTGGAGAAGGAGCGCTGCTCGCCGCGGGACTGCATGGCGCCGAGCGAGCCCATGCCGCGGTACGACTTGAACTGCTTGCCGTTGATGAAGAGCAGCTCGCCCGGGGACTCCTCGCAGCCCGCGAGCAGCGAGCCGAGCATCACCGTGTCGGCGCCGGCGACGAGGGCCTTCGCGATGTCGCCGGAGTACTGCAGACCGCCGTCGCCGATGACCGGGACGCCGGCCGCCTTCGCGGCGAGGGAGGCCTCGTAGATCGCGGTGACCTGCGGGACGCCGATGCCGGCGACCACGCGGGTGGTGCAGATGGAGCCCGGGCCGACACCGACCTTGATGCCGTCGACACCGGCGTCGATCAGCGCCTGGGCGCCGTCGCGGGTGGCGACGTTTCCGCCGATGACGTCGACCGAGGAGTTCGACTTGATCTTGGCGACCATGTCGCCGACCAGGCGGGAGTGGCCGTGCGCGGTGTCGACGACGATGAAGTCGACACCGGCCTCGATCAGGGCCTGGGCGCGCTCGTACGCGTCACCGGCGACACCGACGGCGGCGCCGACGAGGAGCCGGCCTTCCTTGTCCTTGGCGGCGTTCGGGTACTTCTCGGCCTTGACGAAGTCCTTGACCGTGATGAGGCCCTTGAGGATGCCCGCGTCGTCGACCAGCGGCAGCTTCTCGATCTTGTGGCGGCGCAGCAGCTCCATGGCGTCCACGCCGGAGATGCCGACCTTGCCGGTGACCAGCGGCATCGGGGTCATGACCTCGCGGACCTGGCGGCTGCGGTCCGACTCGAAGGCCATGTCGCGGTTGGTGACGATGCCGAGCAGCTTGCCGGCCGGGTCGGTCACCGGGACGCCGCTGATGCGGAACTTGGCGCAGATCGCGTCGGCCTCGCCGAGCGTCGCGTCCGGGTGGACCGTGATCGGGTCCGAGACCATGCCGGACTCGGAGCGCTTCACCAGGTCGACCTGGTTCGCCTGGTCGGCGATCGAGAGGTTGCGGTGCAGCACACCGACACCACCCTGTCGCGCCATGGCGATCGCCATGCGGGACTCGGTGACCTTGTCCATCGCGGCGGAGAGCAGCGGGATGTTCACCCGCACGTTCTTCGAGATGTACGAGGCGGTGTCGATCTGGTCGGGCGCCATGTCGGACGCGCCCGGCAGCAGCAGCACGTCGTCGTAGGTCAGCCCGAGTGTCGCGAATTTCTCGGGCACTCCGTCGACGTTGGCAGTCATGACACCTTCCCAAATGGCCTTGATCGGTGCGGGATGTCCATGCTAACGGGCCTGAGCGGTGTCTCATTCCACGAGCAAGATCAGCGAGAAGCTTTGGACGTTCGCACGTGTACGAAAGGGATGACAGCGCCCGGCAAGGCTTACTGCTCGGCCAGTGCCCGGAGCAGGCCGAGAGCGCGGTGCTGTCGGGTCACTGCTCCGCCAGCGCCCGGAGCCGGCTGAGGGCGCGGTGCTGGGCGACCCTGACGGCGCCCGGGGACATGCCGAGCATCTGGCCGGTCTCCTCGGCGGTCAGTCCGACCGCGACCCGGAGCACGAGCAGTTCGCGCTGGTTCTCCGGGAGGTTGGCGAGCAGCTTCTTGGCCCACTCGGCGTCGTCGCTGAGCAGGGCGCGCTCCTCGGGGCCGAGGGAGTCGTCGGGCCGCTCGGGCATCTCGTCGGAGGGAACGGCGGTGGACCCGGGGTGCCGCATGGCGGCGCGCTGGAGGTCCGCGACCTTGTGTCCGGCGATGGCGAAGACGAAGGCCTCGAAGGGCCTGCCCGTGTCCTTGTAGCGCGGCAGCGCCATCAGGACGGCGACGCAGACCTCCTGGGCCAGGTCCTCGACGAAGTGCCGGGCGTCGCCCGGCAGGCGGTTGAGGCGGGTGCGGCAGTACCGCAGGGCGAGCGGGTGGACACGCGCGAGCAGGTCGTGCGTGGCCTGCGCGTCGCCGTCGACCGCGCGGTGCACGAGCGCGCCGATCTCCCCCTGCCCGGCAGGCATGGGGGTACCCACGGTCTCGTCGTCGCGCATCGCTCCATGGTGCCCCGACGCCTCCGCGTCCGTGGCACCGCGTCCGTAGTTGTGCACCGAAGCGTTATGAGCAGGTGCGCCGGCACTCATCTCCCGCGCCCCCTCCTCCCGCTCGATCGACTCGTCCCCGAGGAACTCCACATCTCAAGGATGCGGCATTCCACGGGGAAGTGACACAAGCCCGCCCCGTCCACCCCACGACGGACGCGGGCGAGGACGGGGAGAGGACAGGTGACCTGCGATTCAGCGGACCAGGCCCCAGCGGAATCCGAGCGCGACGGCATGCGCCCGGTCGGAGGCGCCCAGCTTCTTGAAGAGGCGCCGGGCGTGCGTCTTGACCGTGTCCTCGGAGAGGAAGAGCTCGCGCCCGATCTCCGCGTTGGACCGGCCGTGGCTCATGCCTTCGAGGACCTGGATCTCGCGCGCGGTGAGGGTGGGCGCGGCGCCCATCTCGGCCGAACGGAGGCGGCGCGGGGCGAGCCGCCAGGTCGGGTCGGCGAGCGCCTGGGTGACCGTGGCCCGCAGTTCGGCGCGCGAGGCGTCCTTGTGCAGGTAGCCACGGGCGCCCGCGGCGACCGCGAGGGCGACGCCGTCGAGGTCCTCGGCGACCGTGAGCATGATGATGCGGGCGCCGGGGTCCGCGGAGAGCAGCCGGCGGACGGTCTCCACGCCGCCCAGACCGGGCATGCGTACGTCCATCAGAATCAGGTCCGAGCGGTCCGCGCCCCAGCGGCGGAGGACTTCCTCGCCGTTGGCCGCGGTGGTCACGCGCTCGACGCCGGGCACGGTCGCGACCGCGCGGCGGAGCGCCTCTCGGGCAAGCGGGGAGTCGTCGCAGACGAGGACGGATGTCATGCCTGACCTCCGCGGCTCTCGCAGCTGTTGCGCGTCACCTTGAGCCTCCAGGGCTGTACGTATCGTCACCTGTGCGGTTGACGCTCTCGGACATGTGCCCGATCGCTTATTCCTTCAACCGCCTCCGCACTCTCAACGACGGTCACTCGAAAGAGTTACGGGTCGGACGGCGTCTTCGGCACTCTACGTGAGGAGTCGTGCGCGGAGGAGAGTGTCGCAGGTCGTTCGTCCCGACATCAAGAGCTATGCCCCATTTAGCGGGTTTTCTTCCCTTTTCGCAGTGTCTGTGGCTAGATTCGCAATGAGTCATATTTACATCTACTTCGACAGTAGGTGTAGCTACGGACCTGTCGGGACCCGAGGAGCCCCGGCCATCAGCCATCCACCCGCCCACCTATCCGTTCGACACGGTTTCAAGGGGACAAGCGCAATGGCAGATTTCTCCCGCCTTCCCGGACCCAACGCCGATCTGTGGGACTGGCAACTCCTCGCGGCCTGCCGCGGGGTCGACAGCTCCCTGTTCTTCCACCCCGAGGGAGAGCGCGGCGCGGCACGGAGTGCGCGTGAGAACTCGGCGAAAGAGGTCTGCATGCGGTGCCCGGTGCGCGCGGAGTGCGCGGCACACGCACTCGCCGTGCGGGAGCCCTACGGCGTCTGGGGCGGCCTCACCGAGGACGAACGCGAAGAACTCATGGGACGCGCGCGCAATCGCCTGATCACGACGGCCCCGGCCTCGCCGCCGGTCACGTCCGCCGCGTCCGCCACACCCATGACACCCATGACATCACTCGGGGAACGTATGTGAAGGAACGTTTCTTCGGTGGACTGAGAACCACCTGACCCGTGGGCGTGGACCGAGAACCACTTGACCCGTGGGCTGAGAACCACCTGAACGGACCCGTGCGCCCGCGCGCCCTACGCGCGCGTGGCGGCGCGGATCAGTTCGTCCAGCGTGGCGGCGACGGCCGGGACCTGCGCGAGGTCCGGCAGCGTCAGGGCCACGATCTCCCGCTCCACGGCCGGCTCCACGGCCACGGTCCGCGCCCCCTTGGGCCGTACGGACTCGATGGCCAGCTCCGGCAGGACGGCGACGCCCAGACCGGCGCCGACCAGGCCCACCACGGCCGGGTAGTCGTCGGTGGCGAAGTCGATGCGGGGGGTGAAGCCCGCGTCCTCGCAGACGTCGACGAGCTGGCGGCGGCAGCGCGGGCAGCCCGCGATCCAGGGCTCGTCGGCGAGTTCCGCGATGCCGACCGAGCCGGCCCCGGCGAGCCGGTGGCCTTCCGGCACCAGGCCGACGAGCCGGTCGGCGAGCAGGGGGCGGACCACCAGGTCGTCCCACTCGGCCTGCCCCGCCCCGTACCGGAAGGCGAGCGCGATGTCACAGTCGCCCTCGCGGAGCATCTCGATCGAGCGCGGCGGCTCCGCCTCGACGAGGGAGACCCGGGTGCCGGGGTGCGCGGCCCGCAGCGCGGCGAGCGCGGTGGGCACCAGGGTCGAACTGCCGCTCGGGAAGGAGACCAGGCGGACACGGCCCGCGCGGAGCCCGGCGATGGCGGCGACCTCCTCCTCGGCGGCGGTCAGCCCGGCGAGGATGCCGGAGGCGTGGCGCACCAGGACCTCGCCGGCCTGGGTGAGGCGCATCTCGCGTCCCGTGCGGATCAGCAGCGGCGTGCCGGCGGAGGCTTCGAGGGCCTTCATCTGCTGGCTGACGGCGGGCTGGGTGCAGCCGAGTTCACGCGCGGCGGCCGAGAAGGAGCCGGTGGCGGCGACGGCGCGCAGGACGCGGAGGTGGCGTGCCTCGATCATGCGTCCAGCATAAGCGACTCTTGGGTGAAGCTGCCCATTCTCGCGAGCGCCTTTGAGATGGCGCCCGTACAGTGCCCGCATGACCTTGCTGAGCGTGAATGTGGGCCGCGCCAGGCCCGTGGAGTACACCGACGCCGCTTCGGGGATGACGGGCATCGACAAGCGGCCCGTGGACGGGCCCGTACGGATCGAGGCGCCGGGCGCGCCCGGTGTCGGGGCGAGCGGGGTCGCCGGCGACGCGGTCTGCGACCTGCGCTTCCACGGCGGCGACGACCGGGCGGCGTACGCCTTCGCCCGGGAGGACATGGACCTGTGGGAGCGGGAGCTCGGCCGCGAACTGGCCAACGGCTCCTTCGGCGAGAACCTCACCACCCGGGGCCTCGACGTGAACGGCGCGCTGATCGGCGAGCGGTGGCGGATCGGCGAGGAGGTGGTCCTGGAGGTGACCGGCGGCCGCATCCCGTGCCGTACCTTCGCCGGTTTCGTCGAGGAGAAGGGCTGGGTGAAGCGGTTCACGCAGTCCGAGGCCGGTCCCGGCGCGCTGCTGCGGGTGATCGTGCCGGGCGAGGTGCGGGCGGGCGATCCGATCACGGTCGTGCACCGGCCGGACCACGACATCACCGTGGCGCTGCTGCACCGCGCCGCGACCACCGAACGCGCCCTGCTGCCCGGCACGTTGGTCGCCGCGGAGTGGATGGAGTCCGGACTCCTGGCGCTCGCCCGCCAGTACAAGGAGAAGTACGCCAAGGAGTAGCCGCGGGGCGGGGCGGCGGTGCCCGGCTTCCGGACCGGGCCCACGAGACCGGCCCGGTCCTGAGGCCAGGCACTAGGTTGCCCGTATGACGACTGCACTGATTACGGGCGCCACCGCGGGCATCGGGGCCGCCTTCGCACGGAGACTGGCGGCGGACGGCCACGACGTCGTGCTCGTGGCCAGGGACGTGAAGCGGCTCCGGGAGCAGGCGACCGAACTGCACGACCGGCACGGCGTCGAGGCCGAGGTGCTCGCGGCGGACCTCTCCGAGGAGCACGGCATCGCCGCCGTCGAGGCCCGGCTCTCGGACCCGAGGCAGCCGGTGGACATGCTGGTGAACAACGCCGGCTTCGGCAACAAGGGCCGTTTCCTCGAGGTCTCCATGGCCGACGAGCTGAAGATGCTGACGGTGCACTGCGAGGCGGTGCTGCGGCTGACCTCGGCGGCCGCCGCCGCCATGAAGGGCCGCCACCGGGGCGCCGTGGTGAACGTGGCGTCGGTGGCGGCCTTCGTGCCCCGCGGCACCTACGGCGCCTCGAAGGCCTGGGTCGTGCAGTTCACCCAGGGCGCGGCGCGGGACCTCGCGGGCAGCGGGGTGCGGCTGATGGCGCTCTGCCCCGGCTTCGTACGGACCGAGTTCCACGAGCGGGCCGGGATGGGCACGGACAACATCCCGGGCTGGATGTGGCTCGACGCGGACAAGCTGGTGACGACCGCCCTCCAGGACCTGGAGCGGGGGAAGTCCCTGTCGATCCCGGACCCCCGCTACAAGGCCCTCATGGGTGTGGTGAAGCTGGCGCCGCGCGGTCTGCTCGGCGGGGTGTCGTCGAAGGCGGGCCGCAAGTACGGGCCGGAGTAGGCCCCCTGGTGACCTGAGTCGGAGATTCAGAGGTCCAGTCGCACGGTGGTGCCGTTCTGCCAGGTCACGGTCAACAGGCGGCCGTCGACCCGGACCTTCGCGAGGTCCGACACGGGGGTGGGGTCGGGTTCGGCGGTGAGGGAGGCGAGGGCGGCGAAGAGCGATGCCGGGCCGCTCGTGGTGCCGTGCAGGGCGAGGGTCCGGCTGCCGGGGCCCTGAAGGGTCTCCCCGGTGGGGAGTTCCGCGGTTTCGGGGCGGTAGCCGTGGACCGGGTGGAGCTGCGCGTGCGGGCCGTCGGGGGTGACGGCCCAGCCGGTCTGCCGTACGGGGGTCCCTTCCGGGGCGCCGAGGACGAGGTGGGCGCGGAGTTCGGCGCGGCCGTGGACGAGGGTCGCGGAGAGGACCCGGACGCCGGGCAGCGGGTGGTGCAGGGAGGCGGCCCGGTCGGGTCCTGTGCTGAGCGGGACGGCGGGGCCGCGGGTGGTGGCCCGGCCGTCGACGAGCAGGGCGAAGTGGTTGTCGGCGGTTCCCGTACCGGGTCCCGTACGGGTGGAGTAGGCGTGGCGGGCGTAGCCGGGGTCGTCCTCCTCGCCCGGCGCGCTGTGGACGTGGTTGCTGCCGTGGTTGTGGAGGCGTACGAGCCCGTCGGCGGCGGTGGTCTGGACGAGCAGTCCGGCGGGGGCGACGGGGAGGACCGTGTCGGCGCGTTCGGCGGGCAGGGGTTCCTCGGGGTCGGTCCAGGCGGGGTGGTCCGCGGGCAGCAGGAGGCCGAGGAAGCCCTTGGACGCCCAGTAGGGGGAGCCGGGGCCCGAGTAGTCCTGGACGAGCGGCGGGTGGGGGCCGTGCCAGCCGAGGGTGAGGAGGCCGCGCTCGTCGGTGGCGCCGCGGTCGAGGAAGTACCGCAGGGTGCCGGAGGCGAGGCGGCGGGTGGCGCCGGGGGTGAGGGGGGTGTGGCCGGTGAGGGTGCCGAGCCAGGGGGCGGCGGCCGCGGCGAAGCGGTAGATCAGGGAGCGCCCGTACGGGACGGGGGCGCCGTTCGCGTCGAAGAGGTGGACGTGCGTGTCGAGGTGGGCGCGCAGCCGGGGGCCGTACCGGTCGAGGAGGTCCCGGTCGCCGGAGAGGAGGGCGTGGAGGACGGGGTAGAAGTGCAGGGCCCAGGCGTTGTAGTGGTCGAAGGCGCGGTTGTCGCCGTCGCTGTACCAGCCGTCGCCGAGGTACCAGTCCTCGATCCGGGCGAGGGAGCGGTCGATCGTGGCGGCGGCGCGGTCGGTCTCGATGCCGGTGTCCTGGAGGAAGCCGGCGACGGTGAGGCCGAAGAGCCACCAGTTGTTGTCGACGGGTGAGGGGCCGAGGGCGGGCAGGAGCCAGTCGGCGACCTGCCGGCGGGTGCGGTCGTCGAGGCGGTCCCAGAGCCAGGGGCGGGTGAGGCGGAGGCCGAGGGCGATCGAGGCGGATTCGACGATCGCCTGGCGGGTGCCGGCCATCTCGGGCCAGGAGTCCTGGTCCTGGCGTCCGGGCTTCTCGGTCCCGGCGGCGAGGCCTTCGGCGTACCGGTCGAGGTGGCCGTGCGGGTCCTCGCCGTGGGCGCCCGCGACGCGGAGGGCGGCGAGGAGGAAGGTGCGGGCCCAGCCCTCCAGGCCGTCGGAGCGGGGTCCCGACCAGCTGGGACGGGGGCCGGGGAGGTCGATGAGGCCGCCTCCCGGGGAGGCGAAGGGGCGGACGTCCAGGAGGAGCCGGTCGGCCGTGGCCTCCCAGTGGGCACGGGTCCAGCCGGTGTACGGGCTGAGCTCACGGTTCTCGGGCGGCGTGGGCATGATGCTCCCTAGGGCCTGTCCGACCATTCGCGTCGGATCAGGCCGGGTCGTTCGGTGCGTGCGATCGGCGTGCGGCCGGGGCGCCCTCGTAGCGGAGCTACTTGGGCGTTTCGGCCGTGCGGCGTGGGGGCACCTCCCGTGCCCGAAGGGCTACGGGGGAGTGCGTGCCGGGCGGGCCGGACCCGACGGGAATGGTCGGACAGGCCCTATCCGTGCGAGGACGTCTGCGTCGCGGGAATCCTGAACAGACTCCGATCGAACGTCAAGAGAATCGGAGCGAATGATCGAAACTTCTGTCGTTCGATCATTTCTGGAGTTAGGCTCGACGGACCACCACCACCGCGAGGGGGAACTGCGCCGTGCGCGAGAGTGCTGCCGAACGACACGACCGACTGCTGGCCCTGGTGCGCGAGCGCGGCACCGCCCGCGTCTCCGAACTGGCCGAACGCCTCGGGGTCTCCCCCGTCACCGCCCGCCGGGACGTCGAGGTCCTGGCCGGCCGGGGCCTGCTCGACCGGGTGCACGGCCAGGTCTCCTGGCCGCAGCGGGGGGCCGCCGGCGGCGGACGCTCCGGCGAGGGCCTGGTCCTCGGCCTGCTCGTGCCCTCCGCCACGTACTACTTCGCCGAGGTCATCCGGGGGGCGCACGAGGCGGCCGCCCGCGCCGGGGCGCGGCTCGTGCTGCGGATCTCCGACTACCGGCCGGAGGAGGACCGCGCCCGCACCGAGGGCCTCCTCGCGGCGGGCGCCGAGGGCGTCCTCGTCGCGCCCGGCTGGCGCGGACTGCCCGAGGACCGGCTCGCGTACGGCGACTGGCTGGCCGAGCTGCCCGTGCCGGCCGTCCTCCTGGAGCGCCGCGCCGAGCCCGGCAGCCCGCTCGACGGCCTGGACCGGGTCGCCTCCGACCACGCCCACGGCGTGCTGCTCGCCCTGCGCCATCTGCTCTCGCTCGGCCACGCCACGCCGCTGCTCGTGGCCCGCCGGGACTCCCCGACCGCGTTCGCCGTACGCGCGGGCTACGCCGAGGCGCTGGGCACCCTGGGCCTGAAGGAGCCGCGCCCGGTCATCGACTCCGTACCGGCGGAGGCGGACCCGGAGGGCTTCGAGCGGGCGGTGCGGGCCCTGCACGAGGCCGTCGGCTCGGGCCTGGCGAGCGCGGCCCTGGTCCACAACGACGTGGACGCGATCGAGATCGTGCAGCGCCTGGCCGAGCTGGGCGTGCGGGTGCCGGAGGACCTGGCCCTGATCGCGTACGACGACGAGGTCGCCGCCCTCGCCGACACCCCGCTGACGGCGGTCGCCCCGCCGAAGCGACAGGTGGGGCGGCACGCCACGGAACTCCTGGTGGAGCGGCTCACGGAGGCCTCCGACGAGGACGCGGCACGGCGCCATCTGAGCCTGCTGCCGTGGCTGCGGGTCCGGGCCTCGTGCGGGGCGAGCACGACACCCTCAGTTTGATCTTTTTTCGATCAATCAATCTTTCGCTCTTGACTTCGGTCATGAACGGTCACAGGATCACGGCCACAACCACCCAGCCGCCCCGCCCTCAGGAGCCGTGCCGTGACCCGTACCTGGAGCAGAACGTCCCGCGTCATAGCCGGCACCGCCACCGCCCTGGCCGTCCTCACGGCCTGCGGCGGCGGCGGTGACGACACCGCCAACAAGCCGAACGGCCCCGTGACCATCACCTTCTGGGGCTGGGCCAAGGGCTCCAAGGACGTCGTGGACGCCTTCAACGCCTCCCACACCGACATCCAGGTGAAGTTCGAGGAGATCCCCTCCGGCACCGCCGGCGGCTACGCCAAGATCTCCAACGCCGTGAAGGCGGGCAACGCCCCCGACCTGGTCTCCATCGAGTACTCCTCGCTCCCCGAGTTCGTGAGCTCCGGCGCCCTCCAGGACATCGGCGACCAGTTCACCGAGGCCGACCGCGCCAAGCTCCTCCCGCAGTCCGTCGAACTCACCACCCTCGGCGGCAAGTCCTGGGCCGTCCCCTTCGACGCCGCCCCGCAGGCCTTCTTCTACCGCAAGGACCTCTTCGCGCAGTACAAGGTCGAGGTCCCCACCACCTGGGACGCGTTCAAGAAGGCCGCCGAGCAGGTCAGGAAGGCCGACGCCAAGGCCCGGATCGCCACCTTCTTCCCCGACGACCCCACCACCTTCGAAGCCATGGCCTGGCAGGCCGGCGCCCAGTGGTTCAAGGCCGAGAACGACACCTGGAAGATCGACACCACGGACGCCGCCACCAGCAAGGTCGCCTCCTACTGGCAGGGCCTCCTCGACGCCGACCTCGTCCACAAGGACGCCTCCTTCAGCCCCGAATGGGTCGGCTCCCTCAAGAACGGCACCACCGTCGGCTACCTCGGAGCCTCCTGGGGCGCCGGCGTCCTCAAGGGCAACGTGCCCGAGATGGGCGGCAAGTGGGCCGTCGCCCCCATCCCCACCTGGGACGGCAAGCCCGCCAGCGGCATGCTCGGCGGCACCTCCTTCGCCGTCACCAAGGACAGCAGGCAGAAGGCCGCGGCCGTCACCTTCGCCGAGTGGATGTCCACGACCGAGGCCGGCATCAAGGCCCGCATCGCCTCCGGCACCTCCAGCGCCTTCCCCGCCGCCGCCTCCCTCCGCCCCGTCGCCAAGAAGGCCTTCGACGCGAGCTTCTACGGCGGCCAGGACATCTACACCCTCTTCGAGGCCGCCGGCGCCTCCATCAACCCCCACTGGTCCTGGGGCCCGACCACCGGCACCACCAACACCGCGATCAAGGACCGGTTCGGAAAGATCGCCCAGGGCGGCCCCGGCATCGCCGACGCCGTCAAGGCCGGCCACGACGCCACCGTCGCCGAACTCACCAAGCGCGGCCTGAAGGTCGAGGGCTGACCCGATGAAGGCCCGCACCCGCGCCGCCACACTTCTGCTGACCCCCTTCTTCGTCCTCTTCACCGCGGTGATGGTGGTGCCGATCGGATACGCGGTCTGGCTCAGCCTCTTCACCGAGAAGCAGTCCGGACTGGGCTTCGGCGGCACCGAGACCGTCTTCACCGGCCTCGACAACTACACCGCGGCGCTGGGTGACCGGGCCTTCCTGGAGGGCTTCGGCGTCCTGCTCGGGTACTGCCTGCTCTACATCCCGCTGCTGCTCGCCGGGGCCCTCGGCCTCGCCCTCCTGCTCGACTCGGCGCTCGCCCGCGCCCGCCGCTTCTTCCAGCTCGCGCTCTTCCTGCCGCACGCCGTCCCCGGCATCATCGCCGCCCTGATCTGGGTCTACCTCTACACACCCCAGCTCAGCCCGGTCGTGCAGGCCATGGACGCCGGCGGCCTCGGCTTCGACTTCTTCTCCCCCGAAGGCACCCTGCCGTCCGTCGTCAACATCGCCCTGTGGGAATGGCTCGGCTACAACATGGTCATCTTCTACGCCGCCCTCCAGGCCATCGACCGCTCCGTCATCGAAGCGGCCACCGTCGACGGCGCCGGCGCCTGGCGCATCGCCTTCGCCATCAAGGTCCCGCTCGTGAAGGCCTCCCTCGCCATGGTCGGCCTCTTCACGATCATCGGCTCCCTCCAGCTCTTCACCGAGCCGCTCATCCTCAACAAGGGCACCGGCTCCGCCGTCACCTCCACCTGGACGCCGAACATGTACGCCTACACCGCGGCCTTCGACCGCAACGACTACGGACTCGCCGCGGCGGCCTCCGTCCTCCTCGCCCTGACGGCGGCGCTGCTCTCCTTCGCGGTGACCAGGCTGACCGGCCGCCGGAAGCCGGGCGCGGCACCGAAGCAGGCACCGGCGCGCAAGCCCGCCGCGGCGCGGAAGGAGCAGACGGCATGAGCACCCGCACGCCGAACAGATGGCTCTCGAAGACGGCCGTCAACGGCGCCCTCGTCCTCGCCGTCGTCTACATGCTCTTCCCCCTGGTCTGGCTGCTCACCGCCGCCACCAAGGACGCCGGAGGCCTCCTCGCCGGAGACGCCTTCTCCTTCGAGGGCTTCGACCTCGACGGCAACCTCTCCCGGCTCGCCGCGTACAGCGACGGCATCTACTTCCACTGGTACGCCAACAGCCTCCTCTACGCGGGACTCGGCGCCCTCGCCTGCTCCCTGATCAGCGTCGCCGCCGGATACGCCTTCCACGTCTACGACTTCCGGGGCAAGGAGAAGCTCTTCGGCCTCGTCCTCCTGGGCGTGCTCGTCCCCACCACCGCGCTCGCCCTGCCGATGTACCTCCTCGCCAGCGAGGTCGGCATCGTCAACACCTACTGGGCCGTCCTGATCCCCGTCCTCGTCAACCCCTTCGGCGTCTACCTCTCCCGGGTCTTCTGCGCCGGCTACATCCCCGACGAGGCCCTGGAGGCCGCCCGTATCGACGGGGCCGGCGAGATGCGCGTCTTCTGGTCGATCGGTCTGCGCATGGTCATGCCCGGCTTCGTGACCGTCTTCCTCTTCCAGTTCACCGCCGTCTGGAACAACTTCTTCCTCCCCCTGGTGATGCTCTCGGACCAGAAGCTCTTCCCGCTGAGCCTCGGCCTGTACGCGTGGAACAGCAACGCCCACGCCGAACCCGACTACTACCCCCTCGTCGTCACCGGATCCCTGCTCGCCGTCGTCCCCCTCGTCGTCGCCTTCGTCTCCCTCCAGCGGCACTGGAAGGCCGGTCTGACGGCCGGCAGCGTCAAGTGAGGAGCACAGGTCCCACGATGCACCCGACCACTGACAACCGCCCGTCCCTCCTCCTCGCCATGGGCCCCGGCGTGGACGACCGCCTCCTCACGGACGCCCACCGCACCCGCCTGGCCCGCCTCAGCCGGACCGACCCCCACCTCGTCGCCCACGACCTGACGGCCCCGGACCCACGGGTCGCCGCCGCCCTGGCCGAGGCGGAGATCCTCCTGACCTGCTGGGGAGCGCCGCCGCTGACGGCCGAGGCCCTGGCCCGCGCCCCTCGGCTCAAGGCGGTCGTCCACGCGGCGGGCTCGGTCAAGCACCACATCACCGAGGCCTGCTGGGAGCGGGGCCTCCGGGTCACCTCGGCCGCCGCGGCCAACGCGCTGCCGGTCGCCGAGTACACGCTCGCCGCGATCCTCCTCGCCGGGAAACGCGTCCTGCGCTCGGCCCAGCGGTACGCGGAACTCCGCACCGACGACACCTGGCTCACCGAATCCGCCCCGTGGGGCAACTACCGCCGCACGATCGGCATCGTCGGCGCCTCCCGCATCGGCCGCCGGGTCGTCGAACTCCTCCGCCCCTTCGACTTCGAGATCCTGCTGTACGACCCGTACGTGACGATCCCGCCGCCCGGCACCGCGCTCGTCGGCCTCGACGAACTCTGCGCCCGCAGCACGATCGTCTCGATCCACGCCCCGCAACTCCCCTCCACCCACGGCATGATCGGCGCGGCGCAGCTGGCGGCGATGCCGGACGGGGTGACCCTGATCAACACCGCCCGCGGCTCCCTGATCGACGAGACGGCCCTCCTCCCCCACCTCGTCTCGGGCCGCCTCCACGCGATCCTCGACGTGACGGACCCGGAACTCCCACCGTCCGAATCACCGTTGTGGACCCTCCCGAACGTCCTCCTCACCCCCCACGTCGCCGGCTCCCTGGGCAACGAACTCCACCGCATGGCGGACCAGGCACTCGAGGAGGTGGCGCGGTACGGGCGGGGGGAACCGTTCGCGGAGGAGGTACGGGCGTCGGACCTGACGCGCTCGGCGTAGCCCGCAGACCTAGACTGGAAAGGTCCTACCTGGGTCGGGAGGCGTCATGACTTTCGTGCAGATCATCGACTGCAAGACGAGCCGGGTCGAGGACCTGAACCGGCTCATGGACCGGTGGGTCGAGCAGACGCAGGGCAAACGGACCGCTACCCACAGCATCGTCGGCAAGGACCGCTCCGACGCCTCGCACGTGGTGGAGATCGTCGAGTTCCCCTCGTACGACGTGGCCATGCAGAACTCGCAGCTTCCGGAGACCGACCGGATCTTCCGGGAGATGGTGGCGCTCTGCGACGAGATGCCGACGTTCACGGACCTGGATGTCGTACGGGACGAGGCGCTGTACAAGAACAACGCCCGCAGGCTGCTGGAGATGTTTGCGACCGAGCAGGAGCTGGCGCTGCTCGACGAGGTGCTGGCGGAGGGCTACCACGATCACGATCCGACCAACGAGCAGGACGTGATCGGGATGGACGCGGTGCGGCGCGAGGTCGAGATGTGGCGGGGCGGCTTCGACTTCACGTTCGAGATCGACGACCAGGTCGCCGAGGGCGACCGGGTCTGCACGCGGTGGACGTGGAAGGCGAACCACACGGGCGACTTCATGGGGCTGCAGCCGACCGGGATGGACGTGGAGATGACGGGCACGGTCGTCCACCGCTTCCGCGACGACGGGAAGATCGTCGAGGGCTGGTGGCAGTACGACATGCTCGGGCTGATGGGACAGCTCGGCGCCGTCGAGGGGTAGAGCGAGAACGCCGAGGCCCGGTTGTCCCGGGGAGCAGACACCGAGGCCCGGTGGCCCCGCGGCCGGGGCGCCGGGCCGCGGGGGTGGGGGACGGGGCG
>NZ_JBSHDU010000057.1:0-54532 GCF_053616475.1 Streptomyces sp. NPDC055815
CGCCCGCCCCGGCCCCCGCGTTCGGCGCCCCGCAGGCCCCGGTTCCGCCCGCGCCGCCGGTCCACACGGCGCCCACGATGGTCGCGCCCATGGCCCCGACGGCCCCCGTGCCGCCGCCGGCCCCGGCCCCCGCCCCCTACGGGCAGCCGCCGCAGCAGCCCCAGTACGGCCAGGTCCCGGGTCAGCCGCCCGGCCAGTACCCCGGGCAGATCCCGGGCCAGGCACCCGGCCAGTACCCCGGTCAGGGCCAGCCGCCGCAGGCCCCCTACGGCCAGCCCGCCCCGTACGGGCAGCAGCCGCCGGCGTACGGGCAGCAGCCCGGTGTCCCGCAGGGCGCCCCGGCGACCGGCGCGGGACTCGCCGCCGCGCTCGCGCCGTACAAGGAGACCGCCACCGGCACCCGGTGGACCCCGCAGAACCAGCAGCTCATGCGGGTCGACCTCGCGATGGGCGGCGTTCCCGTCCTGGCCCGGCAGGGCTCCATGGTCATGTACCAGGGCAAGGTCGACTTCGGCTACAAGGGCGCGGGCTTCGCCGGCCGCATCGTCGGCAACGCCACCGGCCAGGAGATGCAGCTGATGAAGTGCACCGGCCGCGGCCAGGTCTTCCTCGCCGAACAGGGCGCCCATCTGCACCCGATCGAGCTCCAGGGCGACGGCATCTGCGTCTCCGCCGAGAACGTCCTCGCTTTCGACGAGTCCCTGCAGTACGAGGTCCGCCGCATCGAGGGCCACGGCATCCCCGGCGGCGCGCTGTTCACCATGCAGTTCCAGGGCACCGGCACCGTCGTCGTGAAGACCCACGGCGTCCCCGTCGTCCTGCCCGTCACGCCGACGACCTTCGCCGACTGCAACGCCGTCGTCGCCTGGTCGTCCGCGTCCCAGGTCATCCTCTCCAGCCAGGTCAGGCTGCGCCGCAACGCCTACCCGGGCCACAGCGGGGAGACCGTGAACCTCCAGTTCCGGGGAGCCCCCGGCAACTTCATCGTCGTCCAGCCCTACGAGGTCTGAGGGAGCCCGTCATGAACCAGCAACTCGCGGGCTACGCCCCGACCCCCGTCGCGGCCCGCATGGAGAACCACGGCCGCACCATGCTCAAGGTCGCCATGGCCTCCGGCCAGGACCTGTACGCCCGGACCGGCTCGATGGTCGCCTACGAGGGCTTCATCAGCTACGAGCCCAACCCGCCCGCCGTCCGCCAGGTCGCCCAGCAGTGGGCCACCGGCGAGGGCGCGCCCATCATGAAGTGCACCGGCGACGGGCTGCTCTACCTCGCCGACTACGGCGCCGACGTCGTCGTCATCAACCTCCAGAACGACTCGATCTCGGTCAACGGCACCAACGTGCTCGCCTTCGACGCCCACCTCCAGTGGGGCGTCGAGCGGGTCAAGGGACTCGCCAAGTTCGCCGGCCAGGGCCTGTTCAACGTGGAGATCGCCGGCACCGGCTGGGTCGCGCTCACCTCGCGCGGCACGCCGATCGTCGTGGACTGCGGCCGCGGCGAGGACGAGACGTACGTCGACCCCGACGCGCTCGTCGCCTGGTCGCCCGCGCTCAAGGTCAAGGGCAAGCGCAGCTTCAAGGCCTCCTCCCTCATCGGGCGGGGCAGCGGCGAGGCCTACCAGATGGCCTTCTCGGGCCAGGGCATCGTCGTCGTACAGCCGAGCGAGGACAGCACCGACCGCCTGCGGATCCGGGGCTGAGGGGGAGCGAGAACACACCATGCAGAGCCCGCTTTTCAACCACGCCGAACAGCAGAGCCAGGAGCGGTACGTCATCCAGAACCCGCAGCTCCTGCGGGTCAGCCTGACCGGGCACGACGACGTCCTCGCCCGCAAGGGCGCCATGGTCGCGTACCAGGGACTCGTCGACTTCGACGGCGAGTACCAGACCCCCAACCAGCGGCGGGCCCGCGCCCGCACCGGTGAGGGCCTGGACCTGATGCGCTGCTCCGGCCAGGGCACGGTCTACTTCGCCAACCTCGCCCAGTACGTCCACATCGTGGAGGTCGAGCAGGAGGGCCTGACCGTCGACAGCTCCTACGTCCTGGCGCTCGACTCGAGCCTCCACACCGAGGTCATCGCCGTCGACAGCCAGTACGGCATCTCCGGCTCCGGCAAGTACCAGCTCAACATCTCCGGCCGCGGCAAGGTCGCCCTGATGACCTCGGGGCAGCCGCTGATGATGCAGGTCACGCCCGAGAAGTACGTGAGCGTCGACGCCGACGCCATCGTCGCCTGGTCCACCGGCCTGCGCGTCCAGATGCAGGCGCAGACGACCAACTCCAGCGTCCGCCGCCGCCGTGGCAACACGGGCGAGGGCTGGGAGCTCAGCTTCCTCGGCCAGGGCTTCGCGCTCGTCCAGCCGAGCGAGGTCATGCCCCCGCAGAACGCCGCCATCGGGCAGGGCATCGCCGCCCAGTTCGGCGCCGGCCAGCACGGCTCCCACGCCCAGAACCAGAACAACGCCTGGAACTGAGTACGAGTAAGGGCCGGTCGCCAGGCGACCGGCCCTTACCGCTGTCCTCAGGCCAGCCGCGCCAGGGTGCCCTTCAGCAGCTCCACCACCGACGTGTCGGCGACATCCGCCACGTCCTCGTACGCGAACCAGCGCAGGTCCAGCGACTCCTCGCTGATCTCCGCCACCGCGTCCGCCGGGGCGAGCGCCGCGTACTGCACGTCCAGATGCCAGTGACACGGCGCCGGGATCGGATGCCGGTCGAGCCGCACCGGACCGCCCGGCAGCAGCGTCAGACCCGCGATGCCGGACTCCTCGGTCGCCTCGCGCAGCGCCGCGGCCTCCACCGTCGCGTCACCCTCCTCGCAGTGACCGCCCATCTGCAGCCACATGCCCAGCTTCTTGTGCAGGGTCAGCAGCACGCGCCCGCGTGACGGGTCGATCACCAGCGCGCTGGAGGTCAGATGCCCGGCCTCGCAGGGCTTGTACATGCCGTCGGGATGCCCGGCGAGATGGTCCAGATAGACATCGCGCAGCTCCGGCTGGTCCTCGTACCCCTTCAGGACGAGGACCGCGTCGTCGTACAGGCTCACTTCTCGCCGTCCCCGTCCTCGGGGTTCTCACCCTTGGCGGCCTCGCCGAGCATCTTGTCCAGCTCGGAGAAGTCCAGGTGCTCGCGGTGCACGAAGCCGTCGGGGTCGTCCAGATCGGTCGCCGTCGGCAGCATGTCCGGGTGCTCCCACAGACCGTCCCGGCCGTCGACCCCGCGCGCGTCGGTGAGCGAGGCCCACAGGCGCGCCGCGTCCCGCAGCCGCCGCGGACGCAGCTCGAGACCGATCAGCGTCGCGAAGGTCTGCTCCGCGGGACCGCCCGAGGCCCGGCGCCGGCGCAGCGTCTCGCGCAGCGCGTCCGCCGAGGTCAGCCGCGACTTGGCGGCCTCGTGGACCACCGCGTCCACCCAGCCCTCGACCAGCGCGAGCGCCGTCTCCAGACGGGCCAGGGCCGCCTTCTGCTCGGGGGTGTCCTGCGGCTGGAACATGCCCTGCTGGAGTGCCTCCTGCAGCTGCTCCGGATGCGTCGGGTCGAGCTGACCCACCGCCTCCTCCAGCTTCGAGGTGTCGACCTTGATCCCGCGCGCGTACCCCTCGACCGCGCCGAACAGGTGCGCCCGCAGCCACGGCACGTGCGCGAAGAGACGCTGGTGCGCGGCCTCGCGCAGGGCCAGGTAGAGCCGCACCTCGTCCGAGGGGACGCCCAGGTCCTTGCCGAAGGCCTCGATGTTCAGCGGCAGCAGCGCGGCACGCCCGGCCGGGCCCAGCGGCAGACCGACGTCCGTCGAGCCGACGACCTCACCGGCCAGCGCGCCCACGGCCTGCCCGATCTGCTGGCCGAACATGGCGCCGCCCATCGAGCGCATCATGCCGATCAGCGGGCCGGCCATGGCCTGCATCTCCTCCGGCAGGACGTCGCCCATCGCCGAGCCGACCCGCTCGGCGACCGGGTCCACGAGCTGCTGCCACGCCGGCAGCGTCGCCTCGACCCACTCCGCGCGGCTCCACGCCACGGCGGTGTTCGCGCCCGAGGGCAGCGAGGTGACCTGGTCGAGCCACAGGTCGGCCAGGCGCACGGCCTCCTCGACCGCGGACTTCTCGGCCGGGCCCACGCTGGCGTCCTTGACGCCGTCGGCGGTGCCCTGGGCCACCACCTGGCGGGCGATCTGCTTGGCCATGTCCCAGTTCACGGGACCGCCCTCGTAGCTCAGCATCTGCCCGAGCTGCTGGAAGGCCGCGCCCAGATCGCCGGGGTTCAGGGAGCCGAACATCGCGGCGAACGGATTGTCCGCGCCACCGGGACCGCCCATGCCGGGCAGCCCGCCGAAGCCGAACGGGTTCGCACCGAACGGGTTGCCGCCGGACCCCTGGCCACCTCCGGCGGGGTCCTTCTTCTTGCCCTCGTCGCCGTTCTCCGGCTCCTCCGGCGGAAGGCCGAATCCGAATGGGGTGTCACTCACAGGTTTCCTCGGCTCGTAGGGCCGCCGGCCTCCTGCCGACGGCGACTGCCCGACCAGGGCCTGTCCAGACAGGCCCCGCACACCACCAGCGTAGACATCCGGGCCGGAAATGGGCTCGGTGCTCCGCCGGGCCGTGCCCTGCGGCAGGATGGACGCCACCTGGTCCGTACGCGTCATGCGCGTGCGTACTGAAGACAACCGCTGGAGACGCCCGGTGAGTTCCCCAGATCCACAGGTTCGCGGAGCGCGAAACCCCTCAACCCGGTCCGCCGTGCGAGGCCCCGTCGTCGCGGTCACCGGTGCCGCCTCCGGCGTCGGTGACCTGCTGACCAGGCGCCTCGCCGCCTCCGAGGAGATCAAGCGGGTCGTCGCCATCGACGAGCGCCGGGGCGAGGTCGCCGAGGCGCAGTGGCACATCCTCGACGTGCGCGACCCGGCCATCGCCGAGAAGCTGCGCGGCGCGGACGTCGTCGTGCACCTCGCCGTCGACCTCGACCTGGAGACCGACCCCGCCGCCCGGACGGCCTACAACGTGCGCGGCACCCAGACCGTCCTGACCGCGGCCGCCGCGGCCGGGGTCCACCGGGTCGTGCTCTGCACCTCCGCGATGGTCTACGGCGCCCTGCCCGACAACGACATCCCGCTCTCCGAGGACGCCGAGCTCAGGGCGACCGCGGAGGCCACCGGCGTCGGCGACATGCTGGAGATCGAGCGCCTCGGCCGCCGCGCCCCCCGCGCGCACCCCGGCCTGCACGTCACCGTCGTCCGCCCCGCCGTCCTCGTGGGCGGTACGGACACGGCGCTGACCCGCTACTTCGAGTCACCCCGGCTGCTCGTCGTCGCCGGATCCCGGCCCACCTGGCAGTTCTGCCACGTCGAGGACCTGGTGAGCGCCCTGGAGTACGCGGCCCTGGAGAAGGTCGACGGCGAGTTCGCGGTCGGCTGCGAGGGCTGGCTGGAACAGGAGGAGGTCGAGGAGCTCTCCGGGATCCGGCGCATGGAGCTGCCCTCGGCGGTCGCCCTCGGCACGGCGGCCCGCCTCCACCGGATCGGGCTCACCCCGTCCCCGGCGGGCGACCTCGCCTACACGATGCACCCGTGGGTGGTGAGCGTCGGACGGCTGCACGACGCCGGCTGGCGCCCGAAGTGGACGAACGAGGAGGTCCTCGCGGCGCTCCTGGAGGAGGTCGAGGGCCGTCACACGGTCGCCGGCCGCCGCCTGGGCCGCAAGGACGCCACGGCGGCCGGTGCGGCCGGTGCGACGGTGGCGCTGCTCGGCACGGCGGCCCTGGTCCGGCAGATGCGGAAGCGGCGCGGCCTGTAGAAACCGTGGCTTGTAGGACCCTCCTACGGAGGGTCCGGTCCACAGGTCGAAAGGTCCCTTACCGGATGTCGGAGCCGTACGGCACCATGGGCGCATGGCGCAGAAGCACGACCACCCCGGCGAGCAGGCAGCGGACGACCCGATCAAGCTGCTCGCGATCCGTGACACCCCGCTCTCGGTCGACGAGGTCTTCCGGGCCGTCGGAGACGACGCCTCGGGCGGCACCACCCTCTTCGTCGGCACCGTCCGCAACCACGACGGCGGAGCGGACGTCGACGCGCTGGGCTACTCCTGCCATCCGACCGCCGAGGCGGAGCTGCGCCGCGTCGCCGAGAAGGTCGTCGCGAACTACCCGGTCCGCGCCCTGGCCGCCGTGCACCGCGTCGGCGACCTGCGCGTCGGTGACATCGCGGTGGTCGTCGCCGTGTCCTGCCCGCACCGCGGGGAGGCCTTCGAGGCCTGCCGCAAGCTCATCGACGACCTCAAGCACGAGGTCCCGATCTGGAAGCACCAGACGTTCTCGGACGGCACCGAGGAGTGGGTGGGGGCCTGCTAGGGCAGCAAGGCGGCGCGCCGACAGGGCGTAGTCGAACGCCCGATTTGCGTAACCGCCCCCCAGGCGCGAGCGTTGATCCCACAGATGACACAGTCTGCTGATCAACTCACTGGGGATGGGAGGTCGGGATGGCAGCGCTGGCCTGGTTGCTGATTCCGCTTTTCGCAGTCGTCGGCGCGGCGATATGGGGAAGCTGGGCTTCGAGGAACAAGACCATAGGTGACGTGGCGGAACTCGCCGGGTACGCGCGCTTCCGGGACGCCATGGAGCGGTCCCACGTCGCCACCGCCGATCCCGTTCGTCCCGAGCGCGAACCGGCCGCGACGGCCTCCGCCGTCAGTACTTCCACGTCCGGCTGACGCGGGCCGCCTCGTACGGACCGCCCCAGGGGTGCACCCACAGACGAGTCCCGTACTGTCGTTCCATGCCACGCCGCACCGCGACGATGCTCGCCTCCACCCTGGTCCTGATCTGTCTGCTCATCGCGGGCGTCCTGATCCCGGTGCCGTACGCGGAGATGAGCCCGGGTCCCACGGTCAACACCCTCGGCGAGGCCAGGGGAGAGCCGGTCCTCCGGATCTCGGGCCGCAAGACCTACCCGACCGACGGTCACCTCAACATGACGACGGTCCGCGTCACGAGCGCGGACTACAAGATGAACGCCGTCGAGGCCGTCTACGGATGGCTCGCCCACGACAACGTGGTGGTGCCGCACGACACCCTCTACCCGGACGGCAAGACCGAGGAGGAGTCGAGCCAGGAGAACGCCGAGGAGTTCAGCCAGTCCCAGGAGAGCGCCAAGGTGGCGGCCCTCGGGGAGCTGGGCATCCCGGTGGTCGCCCGGGTCGTCGTCGCCACCGTCGTCAAGGGCGCCCCGGCCGAGGGCAAGCTGCACGCCGGGGACGTCATCAGGGCCGTCGACGGCGTGCCGGTCAAGGAGCAGGGTGACGTCGCCAAGCAGGTGACGAAGCGCAAGCCCGGGCAGGACGTCGAGTTCACGATCGTCCCGGCCAAGGAGGCGGCGGCCGCCGAGAAGGCCCACAAGGAGCCCACCGTCACCCGGAAGGTCGTCATCAGGACGACCACGTCCGAGGAGGGCGACCGGGCCGTCGTCGGCATCCAGGCGGGCACCGACCACGTCTTCCCGTTCACGATCGACATCAACCTGGCCGACGTCGGCGGACCCAGCGCCGGTCTGATGTTCGCCCTCGGCATCGTCGACAAGCTCACCCCGGAGAGCCTCACCGACGGCCGGTTCGTCGCCGGCACCGGCACCATCGACGACAAGGGCCAGGTCGGCCCGATCGGCGGCATCGAGATGAAGCTGGTCGGCGCGCGCAACGCCGGCGCCGAGTACTTCCTCACCCCGGCCGACAACTGCGAGGCGGCCGCCGCCGACACGCCTGACGGGCTCACCCTGATCAAGGTCGACACCATCGACGACGCCACGAAGTCGCTGGAGAAGCTCCGCAAGGGCGACACGAAGTCCCTGCCGAGCTGCTCGAAGAGCTAGCCGCAGCCACGCAGAGGGGCGGCCCGGGGCCCTGGCCCGGGCCCCCGCGCCCGGGCCGGCGGCCCCGCCGCGCAGCAGGGTCGCCGCCACCCCCCCCGGGCCCGTCGTTTCTATTCGCCCCCCCCCCCCCGGCGGGGGGCCCCCGGCCCCACCCCCGCGCCCCCCCCTCTCGCGTACGCGCGCGCGCTCAGCTCTCGAAGGTCGCCGCCAGCGCCTCGGCGAGGCCCGGCACCAGGTCGGGGCCGGTCAGCACCTCGGTCGCGGAGTCCTTCTCGCGCAGCCGGATCGCCGCCTCGCGGGCGCCGTCCCGCAGCACGGCCACGGTCATCCGGACCTCCTGGCGGTCCGGGTGCCCGGCGACCCACTTGGCGAGCTGCTTCTCGCTCAGGCCCTGCGGGACCTGGGCCTCGGCCGACGGGGGCAGCATGAGCCGCTCCACGGTCAGGGCGCAGCCGGCGACGGCGTCCGGCCACGCGATCGTGCCGAGGAACTCGTCGAGGGCCTTGCCGCGCGGCAGCTTGTCCTGCTCGATCGGGGTGTAGGCGGTGGCGTCGTCGCCCAGGCCGAGCTGGGAGGCGAGCTTGGGCTCCTGGGCGCGCAGCCGTGCGGTGTCGACCAGGGCGAACAGACGGGCGGGCTGGTCCCAGCCGAGGCCCGAGGCGTACTCGTCGATCTCGAGCACGGCACGGGTGAGGGGGCTCGCGGCCATCGCCGGGCCGGAGGGGGAAAGGTTGGACATGACCAATATCCTGCCTCCTCTTCCCCTGAAGACGGGAACTAGGTAAAGCCTCAGTAAGTTGCATCAGTGGGCTCTACGATCGCGGGGCCTGCTTTCAGACGCATCAACATCGAGGGGCGCACGTTGGCTTTCCAGATGCCGGACCGTGGCCAAGGCCCGTCCGGGCCGAGGGTGAGAGTCGGCCGGCCGTCCCGGCGGGCCCGCACCCTGCTCATGACACTCGGGGTGCTGGCCGTCCTCGCCATGGCGTTCGTGATGTTCGCCGGGTTCTGGACGGACTGGCTCTGGTACCGCTCGGTCGAGTACTCGTCCGTGTTCACCACCACGCTGTGGACCAAGATCGGTCTCTTCCTGGTCTTCGGCCTGCTGATGGGGCTCGCCGTCGGCTTCAACATCTGGCTGGCGTACCGGCTGCGGCCGCCGCTCAGCGCGATGTCGATGGAGCAGCAGAGCCTCGACCGGTACCGGATGGGTCTGGCCCCGTTCAAGAAGTGGGTGCTCCTCGCGGTCACCGCGCTGGTGGCCCTGATCGCCGGCGCCTCCGCGTCGGGCCAGTGGCGCACCTGGCTCATGTGGGTCAACGGGGTGAAGTTCGGCCAGAAGGACCCGCAGTTCGACCTCGACGTGTCGTTCTACGCCTTCGACCTGCCCTGGTACCGCTTCCTCCTCGCGTTCGGCTTCGCCGCCGCCGTCCTGTCGCTGATCGCCGCCGCGCTCACGCACTACCTGTACGGCGGGCTCAGGATCACCAGCCCGGGCGCGCGTGCCACCGCCGCGGCCACCGGGCACCTCTCGGTGCTGCTCGGCCTCTTCGTCGCGCTGAAGGCCGTCGCGTACTGGCTCGACCGGTACGGCCTCGCGGTGAAGTCCAGTGACTTCAAGGCGACCGGCAACTGGACGGGCCTGCGGTACGTGGACGCCAACGCGTACCTGCCGGCGAAGACGATCCTGTTCTGCATCGCCGTCATCTGCGCGCTGCTGTTCTTCGCGACGCTCTGGCGCCGCACCTGGCAGCTGCCGGTGATCGGCTTCGGTCTGATGGTGCTCTCCGCGATCCTGATCGGCGGTCTGTACCCGGCGATCGTGCAGAAGTTCCAGGTCCAGCCGAACGAGCAGGCCAAGGAAGCGCCGTACATCCAGAAGAACATCGACGCGACCCGCAAGGCGTACGCGATCGACGGGACGAAGGCCGAGAACTACTCGGGCAAGTCGACGGTCAAGGCCAAGGACAAGCTGCGGACGGACGCCGACACGGCGGCCAGCTACCGCCTGCTCGACCCGAACATCGTGTCGCCGACGTTCCAGCAGCTGGAGCAGAAGCGGAAGTACTACCAGTTCCCGACGACCCTGGACGTGGACCGCTACCAGGGCAAGGACACCGTCGTCGGTCTGCGCGAGCTGAACATCAAGGGCATCCCGAAGCGGAACTGGATCAACGACCACTTCACGTACACCCACGGCTACGGCGCGATCCTCGCCTCGGGCACGCAGACCGACGCCAACGGCTCCCCGGTCTTCACCGAGGCCGGACTCCCGACGACCGGCTCCCTCGGCACGTACCAGCAGCGGATCTACTACGGCGAGAAGACCGACCAGTACTCGATCGTGGGCGGCCCGCAGAAGGAGCTGGACTACGAGGAGAACGGCGAGAAGACCACCAGCTACAAGGAGAAGAGCGGCGTCAGCCTCTCCAACACCTTCAACCGCGCCGCGTACGCGGTGGCCTTCAGCGAGCCGCAGATCCTCTACTCGGGAGCCATCGGCGACGGCTCCCGGATCCTGTACAACCGCACGCCCAAGGAGCGCGTCGAGGCCGTCGCGCCCTGGCTGACCATCGACGGCGACGCCTACCCGGCGGTCGTCGACGGCCGGATCCAGTGGATCGTCGACGCCTACACGACGACCAACGGCTACCCGTACGCCTCGCGCACCACGCTCGGCGACACCACGGCCGACTCGCTGACCGTCGGCAACCAGCAGCGCACGGTCGTCGCCCAGCAGAACCAGGTCAACTACATCCGCAACTCGGTCAAGGCCACCGTCGACGCCTACGACGGCACGGTGAAGCTCTACGAGTGGGACACCCAGGACCCGGTCCTCAAGACCTGGATGAAGGCCTTCCCGGACACGGTGAAGCCGAAGTCCGAGATCAAGGGCGACCTGCTCGCGCACCTGCGCTACCCGCAGGACATGTTCAAGGTCCAGCGCGAGCTGCTGACCCGCTATCACGTCACCGACCCCGCGCAGTTCTACAGCGGCTCGGACGCCTGGCAGGTGCCGGACGACCCGACCAACAAGGACGGCAACGCGGTCCCGCCGTACTACCTGAGCATGAAGATGCCCGGGGACGCGGCGCAGCGCTTCTCACTGACGACGACGTTCACGCCGAACGGGCGGCCCAACCTCGGTGCCTTCATGGCGGTCGACGCCGACGCCACCAGCAAGGAGTACGGCCGGCTGAGACTGCTCCGGGTCACCGAGGACGTCCCGGGCCCGGCCCAGGTGCAGAGCAAGCTCAACGGTCTGCCGTCCGTGGCCACGTTCGTCCGGGACATGAAGGGCGCCGACTCGGACATCCAGTACGGCAACCTGCTGACCGTGCCGCTCGACGGCGGGTTCCTGTACGTGGAGCCGGTGTACGCCCAGGGGCGCAACGCGCTCTACCCGCTCCTGAAGAAGGTCGCGGTGTCGTACGTGGACGCGGACCAGCCGAACGGTGACACGACCAAGGACACGACGGTGTTCGAGGACAACCTCACCGAGGCGCTCAACGCGGTCTTCGGGGTGGAGGCGCCCACCACGCCGCCGACGACCCCGCCGGGAACCACGCAGCCGCCCGGCACGACCCAGCCGCCGGCTTCGAACGACGCCGCTCTGAAGGCGGCCATCGCCGACGCCCAGAAGGCGTACGACGCGGGCCAGGCCGCTCTGCAGAAGGGCGACTGGACCGCGTACGGCAAGGCCCAGGAGGACCTCCAGTCGGCGCTCCAGCGGGCCGCGGACGCCGGGGCGAAGCTCAAGAGTCCCGGGGCAGGCGGCTGACCTGAGCTTTTCCGGTTCTCCACCTCCGCGTCGTGATACTGTGGTTTCACCGACGCGGGGTGGAGCAGCTCGGTAGCTCGCTGGGCTCATAACCCAGAGGTCGCAGGTTCAAATCCTGTCCCCGCTACTCAGGACAAGGGCCCGGATCCATAAGGATCCGGGCCCTTGTCGTGTGTCGACGTGCCCGGGGGTGCCGAAGAGCGGTAGGGAAGGGGCGAGTTGGCGTGAGTCGTGTTTGACTTGTCTCTCTGTGGGCATGTCGACAAAACGCTGAGTGACCTCACTGGCTGCGGTATACCAGGTGTGCTCGGGTTGCGGGTGGTGCGACGATGGTATTTATGGGGGACAGGGCAACTCTGTTGGAGACAGGGCGGTTTGTGCAGCGGCACGCCAGAAACGCCGCAGACGAGATCATCGAGGCAGTAGGGGCCGTCGATGCGGCCGTCGACACCACCGCCGAGACCGACGCCGAGAACGAGACCGAGACCGAGGCCCGGCACCGACGGGCCGCCGAGCGGGGCGACGTCGCCTCGATGAGCGCCCTCGGCGCGCTGCTGCTGCGCCGCGGCGACCTCGACGGCGCCGAGCCGTACCTGCGCGGAGCCACCGCCGAGGGGGACCGGGCCGCCGCCAACAACCTGGGCGTCCTGCTGCACCAGCGCGGGTACGCCGACGAGGCCGCCGGCTGGTGGCGGGTCGCCGCCGTCGCCGGCTCCGCGCCCGCCGCCCACGCCCTCGGCCGCCACCACCGCGAGCGCGGCGACGAGCCCGCCGCCGAGTACTGGCTGCGCCAGGCCGCCGAGCAGGGCCACGCCCTCGGCGCGTACGCCCTCGCCGACCTCCTGGAGCACCGCAGCGACGTCGGCGCCGAGCGTTGGCTGCGCGCCGCCGCCGAACAGGGCCACCGCGAGGCCGCCTACCGCCTCGCCGTGGCCCTGGAGCGCCGCGCCACCGAGACCACCCGCGGACCGCACGAGACCGGCACCCGCCTCCGGGTCCCCGGCACCAGGGCGATCGTGCCCTCCGGGGCGCCCGCGACCGGCACCGCCGTGCCCGGGCAGCCCTCCGGCGAGGGCGCGGGTGAGACCGCCGAGGCCGAGCAGTGGTTCCGGCAGGCCGCCGCGCGCGGCCACCGGCGGGCCGCGCTCCACCTGGGCGCCATCCTGGAGCAGCGGGGCGAGCTCAAGGAGGCCGGCCGCTGGTACCTCAGCTCCGCCAAGGAGGGCGAGGCGAAGGCCGCCTGCGCGCTCGGCTTCCTGCTCCGCGACGCCGGCGACGAGGAGAGCGCCGCCGTGTGGTGGCTGCGGGCCGCCCAGGACGGCGACGGCAACGCCGCCAACGCGCTGGGCGCCCTGCATGCCGCCCGCGGCGAGCAGCAGACCGCCGAGCGCTGGTACCGGGCCGCCATGGACGCCGGCGACGTCAACGGCGCCTACAACCTCGGGCTGCTCTGCGCCGCCCAGGACCGCATCCCGCAGGCCGAGCAGTGGTACCGGCGCGCCGCCTACGCGGGCCACCGCGAGGCCGCCAACGCGCTCGCCGTGCTGCTCCTCCAGGCCGGTGACGCCAACGGCGCCGAGCCCTGGTTCTCCAAGGCCGCCGAGGCCGGCAGCGTGGACGCCGCCTTCAACCTGGGCATCCTGCACGCCGGCCGCGACGACGACCGCACGGCCCTCGTCTGGTACGAGCGGGCCGCGGCCGCCGGGCACACCGAGGCCGCCCTCCAGGTCGGCATCGCCGCCCTGCGCGACGGCGACGAGCAGACCGCCGAGCGGCACCTGCGCTGCGCGGCCGGCGGCGGCAGCGCCGAGGCAGCCTTCCGGCTCGCCTCGGTGCTCGACGCGCGTCGCCCCGAGCCCGGCCCGGCCGTGCTCGGCGCGCCCCGCGAGGAGAAGTCCGAGTGCGAGGCGTGGTACGAGCGGGCCGCCCAGCAGGGCCACCGCCGTGCCCAGGTGCGGGTCGGGATGCTCGCCGCCGGGCGTGGCGACCTGGCCGAGGCCGATCGCTGGTACCGGGAGGCCGCCGAGGCGGGCAGCCGCAACGGCGCCTTCAACCTCGGGCTGCTCCTCGCCCGCGAGGGCAGCGAGCGGGAGGCCGCCCTCTGGTGGACCCGGGCGGCCCGGGCCGGCCACGGGCGCGCCGCGCTCCGGCTCGCGCTGCTCGCGGCGCGCCGGGGCGAGCTCACCGAGGGGCGTCACTGGTGCGACCGCGCGGTCGAGCTGGGTCCGGCGGAGGTCGCCGAGCGGGCGGCCCGGCTGAGCGAGGCGCTGCACCAGGAGCTCACCGCATAGCGCGGGTACGGCGGGTTAACGGATTTGCGCTGGTGACGGGGGACCCGTAAGGTTGGGTTCACCGACGCGGGGTGGAGCAGCTCGGTAGCTCGCTGGGCTCATAACCCAGAGGTCGCAGGTTCAAATCCTGTCCCCGCTACTCAGTAGCAACGAAGGCCCGGATCCAGTCACTGGATCCGGGCCTTCGTCGTATGCACATAAGTCGCACGAAAGAAGCCCCCGCCGGAGCGGGGGCTTCTCGATCGGATCGTCAGGCCGTGGTGGCGCAGCTCGGGCAGATGCCCCGGTACGTGACCTCGACGTTCGAGATGGTGAAGCCGAAGCGCTCGGTGTCCGGGAGGTCCGCGAGGGGGTCGCCGGCCGGGTGCACGTCGCGGATCGCGCCGCAGCGGCCGCAGACCAGGTGCTGGTGGGGCCGGTGGGCGTTGGGGTCGTACCGCTTGGCGCGGCCGTCGGTCGCGACCTCCATGACCTCGCCGAGGGTGACCATCTCGCCCAGCGTGTTGTACACGGTCGCGCGCGAGATCTCCGGCAGCCGCGTCACCGCGCGCGCGTGCACCTCGTCGGCGGTCAGGTGTACGTGGTCCCCGTCGAGGACCTCGGCCACGACACGCCGCTGCGCGGTCATCCGCCAGCCGCGTCCGCGCAGTCGTTCCAACAGGTCACTCATGAGGGCCAGCCTAACAGCCGGGGGAACGGGGTCCCGAACGGGTGTGACTTTGGACGTTCACTTGACTTAGACATTGTCCATTGTAGGATCGAAACCGGCACTGGCCAAGATCCCATGCGAGGTCTCGGCCGAGGGACAGGACACGCAGGACTTCACGCAGGAGGCGCACGTGACGCAGGGACCGCTCACCACGGAGGCCGGGGCTCCGGTCGCCGACAACCAGAACAGCGAGACCGCGGGCATCGGCGGTCCGGTCCTCGTCCAGGACCAGCTCCTGCTGGAGAAGCTCGCCCACTTCAACCGTGAGCGAATCCCGGAGCGCGTGGTCCACGCGCGCGGTGCGGGCGCCTACGGCACCTTCACGGTGACCCGTGACGTCACGCGGTGGACGCGCGCGAAGTTCCTCTCCGAGGTCGGCAAGGAGACCGAGACCTTCCTGCGCTTCTCCACCGTCGCGGGCAACCTCGGCGCGGCGGACGCGGTGCGCGACCCCCGCGGCTGGGCGCTGAAGTTCTACACCGAAGAGGGCAACTACGACCTCGTCGGCAACAACACCCCGGTGTTCTTCATCAAGGACGCCATCAAGTTCCCCGACTTCATCCACACCCAGAAGCGCGACCCGTACACGGGCTCGCAGGAGGCGGACAACGTCTGGGACTTCTGGGGGCTCTCCCCGGAGTCGACCCACCAGGTCACCTGGCTCTTCGGCGACCGCGGCATCCCCGCCTCGTACCGCCACATGAACGGCTACGGCTCGCACACGTTCCAGTGGAACAACGAGGCCGGCGAGGTCTTCTGGGTCAAGTACCACTTCAAGACCGACCAGGGCATCAAGAACCTCACCCAGGACGAGGCCAACCGCCTCGCCGGCGAGGACCCGGACTCGCACCAGCGCGACCTGCGCGAGGCCATCGAGCGAGGCGACTTCCCCAGCTGGACCGTGCAGGTCCAGATCATGCCCGCGGCCGACGCGGCGAACTACCGCTTCAACCCCTTCGACCTCACCAAGGTGTGGCCGCACGAGGACTACCCGCCGATCGAGATCGGCAAGCTGGAGCTCAACCGCAACCCGGAGAACATCTTCGCCGAGGTCGAGCAGTCGATCTTCAGCCCCGCGCACTTCGTGCCGGGCATCGGCCCCTCCCCGGACAAGATGCTCCAGGGCCGCCTCTTCGCGTACGGCGACGCCCACCGCTACCGCGTCGGCATCAACGCCGACCACCTGCCGGTGAACCGCCCGCACGCCACCGAGGCGCGCACCCACGCGCGTGACGGCTTCCTCTACGACGGCCGCCACAAGGGCGCCAAGAACTACGAGCCGAACAGCTTCGGCGGCCCGCACCAGACGGACCGTCCGCTCTGGGCCGGCTCCGCGGTCACCGGCGTCACCGGCGACCACGCCGCCCCCTCGCACGCCGAGGACGACGACTTCGTGCAGGCGGGCAACCTCTACCGCCTGATGTCCGAGGGCGAGAAGGGCCGCCTCGTCGGGAACCTGGCGGGCTTCATCGCCAAGGTCTCGCGCGACGACATCGCCGAGCGGGCCATCGACAACTTCCGCAAGGCGGACGGTGACTTCGGCAAGCGGCTGGAGGCCGCGGTCCAGGCCCTTCGTGGCTGAGGGCGCTTGCCGTGGGTAGAGGGCGGGCCGGACTTCCGTACGGAGTCCGGCCCGCTCTCGCGTGCTCAGCGGGCGACGCTGTGCACCGGGATCCAGCAGCGGATGATGTCGCGGACGGAGACGATGCCGACGGGGCCCCGGTCGTCGAGGACGACGAGGTGGCGGAAGCCGCCGTGCGTCATGGCCTCGGCCGCCTCCGCCAGGGTCCAGCCGGGTGCGGCGAAGACGACGTCACGGGTGGTGTGGGAGCCGGCGGTCTCCCGGTCGGGGTCCTGGTCGCGGGCGAGGGAGTTGAGGATGTCGCGCTCGGTGATGATGCCGAGGCCGCCGGCATCGGTGTCGAGGACGATGGCGGCGCCGACGCGGCGCGCCGCCATCAGCCGGGCTGCCTGTCGGAGGGTGTGGGCGGGGCCGATGGTGAGGACCACGGTGCTCATGGCGTCACGGACGAGCATGGACGGAGCCACCTCCTTGGTGAATCCTTCAACGAGAAACCCGGCGCCGGAGGCGCCTGATGTCGCTGCACAAGTTCACAAGCGGGGGGACTCTCAGAGTTGCACCGGGGGAGTCGGTCGACAAGGGGGCGCGCGAGGCGCCCCCCGGTAGCGCCGGGGCGCTCAGCCCTGCGCGCTCTCCTGGTTGAGGTAGCTCAGCAGCTCGCCGTGGAGCAGACCGTTCGACGCCGCCGCGTTCCCGCTGTGCGGGCCGTGCCGACCGTCCAGGCCCGTGTACGTGCCGCCGGCCTCCTGGACCACGATCGCGACCGCGGCCATGTCCCACAGCGACAGCTCCGGCTCCGCGCAGATGTCCACGGAACCCTCCGCGACCATCATGTACGGCCAGAAGTCGCCGTACGCCCGGGTCCGCCAGCACGCGCGCGTGAGGTCGAGGAAACCGTCCAGGCGGCCCCGCTCCTCCCAGCCGCTCAGCGAGGAGTACGCGAACGAGGCGTCCGCCAGGCGGCCGACCTTCGACACGCCGATCCGGCTCGCCGAGGCCAGGCTGCGGCCCGTGTACGCGCCCAGGCCCTTCGCCGCCCACCAGCGCCGGCCGAGCGCCGGGGCGGACACCACGCCGACCACCGGCTGGAACCCGGTCTCCCCGGCCTCCATCAGCGCGATCAGGGTCGCCCAGACCGGCACCCCGCGCACGTAGTTCTTCGTGCCGTCGATCGGGTCGATCACCCAGCGGCGCGGGCCCGTGCCCTCCACGCCGTACTCCTCGCCGAGGATCGCGTCACGCGGCCTCGCGCGCTGGAGCTGTCCGCGGATCAGCTCCTCCGCCGCCTTGTCGGCCTCGCTCACCGGAGTCATGTCCGGCTTCGTCTCGACCTTGAGGTCGAGCGCCTGGAATCGGTCCATGGTGGCCGCGTCGGCGGCATCCGCGAGGACGTGGGCGAGACGCAGATCATCGTGGTAGTCGGCCATGGTCGGCACTCTATCCCCGAGGCAGGAGGCGGCGCGGAACCGTCCGCCGCGGCCCTTGACACGCCCCGTACGCGTGTCGACGCTGAGCGGAGAACCGTTCCCTCCCGGAGGTGAGGATGGCGAACGCCCGCGAGGCCCTGATCGACGCCGCGCTCGCCGAGCTCGCGCACCGCCCCTGGTCCGCCGTGCGGATGGCCGACCTGGCCGCCTCCGCCCGGGTCTCCCGGCAGACCCTCTACAACGAGTTCGGCTCCAAGGAGGGCCTGGCCCGCGCCCTCGTACGGAGGGAGGCCGACGCCTACCTCCAGGGCGTCCGGCAACTCCTCGCCGCCCCCGCCCCGCCCGAGCGGAACCTCGTCGCCCTCGCCGAGTGGATCGTCGCCCGCGCCGCCGTCCGCCCGATACTGCGGGCCCTGCTTACCGGCGCCTGGAACGAGCGCCTGCCCCAGCCCCGGCCGGTCCGCCCCGGCGCCCGGCCCGCCCCCGTACCCGCCCAGCGGCGCGCCGACGCCGGACCGCCCGCACCCGGCGAGCTCGTGGCGGAGGCCGCGGCCGCGGCAGGCGAGCAGTGGGCGGCCGGCTGCGAACTCGCCGTACGGATCGCCCTGAGCCACGTCGTCGCACCGGTCCTGCCGGTGCCCCCTCAGTGCGCCGATCCGGACAGCTGGAGTCCGATGACCCCCACGATCACCAGGGTGATGGAGACGATCTTGAGCGTGGAGACCAGGTCGCCGAGGAAGACCATCCCGTAGATCGCCGTCCCGGCCGCGCCGATCCCCGTCCACACCGCGTACGCCGGACCCACGTCGAGCTTCCGCAGCGCGAGGGTGAGGAGACCGAAGCTGCCGAGGGCGAAGGCCGCGAAGGCGATGGTCGGCCAGAGCCGGGTGAAACCGTGCGAGAGCTTCAGGCAGACCGCGAAGCCCGTCTCCAGGATCCCCGCGATCACCACCAGCAGCCACGCCATCGTCAGTGCCTCCCACGCCGTCGGTGACTGCTTCGTCTCACTTGGTGCGATTATGCACTTACCGGCAGCGAGCGGACGTAAACGCCGACGGCTCAGTCGCCCTCGCGTCGCTCCCGCGTCGCGAGCAGTCGCCGCAGCGAGAACAGCCGCGCCGGATCGGCGTGCCCCTCCGCCACGAACGCGTCGAGCGCGCAGTCCGGCTCGTCGTGACTGCAGGCCCGCGGGCAGTTCTCCGTGCCCGGTTCCAGGTCCGGGAAGGCGTGGATGACCCGGGACGGATCGACGTGGTGCAGACCGAAGGAACGCACGCCCGGAGTGTCGATGACCCAGCCCTCGGCCGCGTCCAGGGGCAGCGCGAGCGCCGAGGTCGTGGTGTGCCGGCCGCGGCCCGTCACCGCGTTCACATGACCGGTGATGCGCCGCTTCTCCTCCGGCACCAGGGCGTTGACCAGCGTCGTCTTCCCGACGCCGGAGTGCCCGACGAAGGCCGTGACCCGCCCGTCCAGGTACTCCCGCACCCGGTCGGCCGCCCCGCCGTCGTACAGCTCCTCGCGGTTCACCACCACGTGCGGGATGTCCAGGTCCCCGTACAGCTCCAGAAGCATCGAAGGCGGCGCCAGGTCCGACTTCGTCATCACCAGGAAGGGTTCGAGCCCGCCGTCGTACGCCGCCACCAGGCAGCGGTCGATCAGTCGGGGGCGCGGCTCCGGGTCGGCGAGCGCGGTGACGATCGCCAGCTGGTCGGCGTTGGCGACGACCACCCGCTCGTACGGGTCGTCGTCGTCGGCCGTGCGCCGCAGCACCGAGCTGCGCTCGCCGATCCGCACGATCCGGGCCAGCGTGTCCTTCTCGCCGGAGAGGTCGCCGACGAGGGAGACCCGGTCGCCGACGACGGCGGCCTTGCGGCCCAGCTCGCGCGCCTTCATCGCCGTCACCGTCCGGTCCTCGACCAGACAGGTCAGCCGGCCCCGGTCGACGGTCAGGACCATGCCCTCGACGGCGTCCTCGTGCTTCGGGCGGATGGTGGTGCGGGGCCGGGTGCCCTTGCGGTTGGGCCGCTGGCGGATGTCGTCCTCGTCGGTGTGCTTGCCGTAGCGCCGCATGGTTCAGACCCCGAGCATTTCGGTCCACATCGTCGGGAAGTCCGGCAAGGTCTTCGCCGTCGTCGCCACGTCCTCGATCTCGACGCCCTCGACGGCGAGGCCGATGATCGCGCCCGCCGTCGCCATGCGGTGGTCGTGGTACGTGTGGAAGACGCCGCCGTGCAGCGGGCGCGGGCGGATGTGGAGACCGTCCTCGGTCTCGGTCACGTCGCCGCCGAGCTCGTTGATCTCCTTGGTGAGCGCCGCGAGCCGGTCCGTCTCGTGCAGCCGCAGATGGGCGACCCCGCGCAGCGTGGAGGGGGAGTCGGCCAGGGCCGCGACCGCCGCGATGCCGGGGGTCAGCTCACCGACCTCGCCCAGGTCCACGTCGATGCCGTGGATCCGGCCCGTACCGGTGAAGGTGAGGCCCGCGTCGGTGAGCTCGCAGGAGCCACCCATCTCGGTGAAGATCCGGCGCAGCTCGTCGCCCGGCTGGGTGGTCCGCTCCGGCCAGTCGGGGATCGTCACCCGGCCGCCGGTCACCAGGGCCGCCGCCAGGAACGGCTGCGCGTTCGACAGATCGGGCTCGACGACGAGGTCCCGGCCGCGCAGCGCCGAGGGCGCCACCCGCCACACGTTCGGCTCGCCGCCGTGCTCCGGCTCGTCGACCCGGGCGCCGACCGCGCGCAGCATGTCGACCGTCATCCGGATGTGCGGGAGCGAGGGGAGCCGGCTGCCCACGTGCCGTACCTCGACGCCCTGGTTGAAGCGGGGCGCGGACAGCAGCAGGGCGCTGACGAACTGGGAGGACGAGGAGGCGTCGATCTCGACCGTGCCGCCGTCCAGGCCCCCGGCGCCGCGCACGGTCATCGGGAGCGCGCCCCGCTTGTCGTCCTCGATCCGGGCGCCCAGCGCGCGCAGCGCGTCGATCACCCCGTGCAGCGGGCGCTCGTGGGAGCGGGGGTCGCCGTCGAAGCGCACCGGGCCGTCGGCGAGCGCCGCGACCGGCGGCAGGAAGCGCATGACCGTGCCGGCGTTGCCGACGTCGACGGTCGCGGGCCCGCGCAGCGGGGACGGGATGATCCGCCAGGCCTCGCCGGACCCGTCGGGGCCCACCCCCTCCTCGATCTTCACGCCGAGGGTACGGAGCGCCTCGGCCATCAGGAGGGTGTCGCGGGAGCGCAGCGGGCGGCGCAGCCAGCCCGGCTCGGCCGCGAGCGCGGCGAGGACCAGGGCGCGGTTGGTGACCGACTTGGATCCGGGCACGGTGACGGTCGCATCGACGGCGCCGCTCGCATACGGGGCGGGCCAGAGGTCGGTCGGCGGGTCGGTGTGCGCGGAAGCTGCTGCGGTCATGGACTCACTGTACGGGGGAGTCAGAAGCCCAGGAGCCAGCGACCGCCGCCGATCAGGGCGGATATCGCGACCGTGTGGAAGAAGAGGAGCCACACTCCGGCGGGCACCTGGGTGAGCCGCGCGAGCTGGTCCGCGTCCGAGTCGGGGGCGCCGCCGTGGCGCCGCTTCCGCTGGAGCTCGAAGGCAGGCCGGACGCCGCCGAGCAGCAGGAACCAGACCACCGCGTACGCGAACACGGACTGGACCTCGGGCCCGGCCAGCCAGGAGACGAGCACGAAGGTGCCGCCCGTCAGGACGACGGTGAGCACCCCGTACGCGTTGCGGACCATCACCAGCAGCGCGAGCAGCAGCGCGGTCGCGATCCACAGCAGCAGGGTGACGTGGCCGGTGCCGAGCAGGGCGGCGCCGCCGAGCCCGAGCAGCGGGGCCGCCGGATAGCCGGCCGCGAGCGTGAGGACCACGCCGAGGCCGGTCGGGCGGCCCCGGGTCACGGTCAGCCCGCTGGTGTCCGAGTGCAGCCGGATCGCCTCCAGACGGCGGCGCATGGCGAGGGCGACGATTCCGTGGCCGCCCTCGTGGGCGATGGTGATCGCGTTCCGGGCCAGGAGCCAGAGCCTGCGGAACACGACCAGGCTCAGTGCGCAGGCGGCCGTGAACCAGACGGTCCACTCGGTCGGAGCGGGCTGGGTGCCGAGGATCTCGGTCATTTCGCGGACGGCTCCTCGGTCGGGTTCGGGAACGTGGCAGTGTGGCACGCATGTGCGGACGGTTTGCATCGAGTCGGCGGCCCGAGGACCTCGTCGAGGCCTTCGGGATCGAGAAATGGGAGCCCGAGGAGGCCCTCGCCCCCGACTGGAACGTGGCCCCGACCAAGGAGGTCTGGGCCGTTCTGGAGCGTCCTCTGAAAGACGCCGAATCCCGCCGGCCGGTTCGCCAGCTCCGCGCCCTGAAATGGGGGCTCGTCCCGTCCTGGGCGAAGTCGCCCGAGGGCGCCGCCCGGATGATCAACGCGCGCGCGGAGACCGTCGACGAGAAGCCCTCCTTCAAGCGCGCCTTCCAGTCCCGCCGGTGCATCCTGCCCGCCGACGGCTACTACGAGTGGGTGACCGGGGCCGCCGAGCGCGACCTGGAGGTCGAGGGGAAGAAGAAGCGGGCCCGCAAGCAGCCGTACTTCGTCACCCCGGCGGACGGCTCCGTCTTCGCCATGGCCGGGCTCTACGAGTTTTGGCGGGACGGCACCCTGCCGCCCGAGCACCCCGCCGCCTGGTGGGTGACCTGCTCGGTGGTCACCACCGAGGCCGAGACCGGCCCCCTCGGCGTCGCGCCCGCCGAGGGCCCGGCCTCGCTCGCCGAGATCCACCCCCGGATGCCGCTGATGCTGACCGAGGACCGCTGGGACGCCTGGCTCGACCCGGCGCGCACCGACCCCGAGGAGCTGCGCGGGCTGCTCGCCCCGCCGCCGGGCGGACTGATGCGGGCCTACCCGGTCGCCACCGCCGTCAGCAACGTCCGCAACAACGGCCCCGAACTCCTCGCGGAACTCGACGGACCCGACGTCGGCACGCTCTTCTGAGCTCTCCGGGGAGAGGCGCGGCAGGATGGGGACGTGACACAGTACGAGACCGTTTCCACCGACGCCGGTGAGGCACGCATCACCTGGCACGCGGGCACGAAGCCATGGGCCGTGCTCGCCCTCGGGCACGGCGCCGGCGGCGGCGTCGAGGCCCGCGACCTCCAGGCCCTCGCCGGCGCCCTGCCCGCCCGGGGCGTCACCGTCGCCCTCGTCGAGCAGCCCTGGCGGGTCGCCGGCAAGAAGGTCGCCCCCGCCCCGAAGACCCTCGACACCGGCTGGCGCGGCCTCTGGCCCGCCCTCGCCGAGCCCGGCCTCCCGGTGATCGCGGGCGGCCGCAGCGCCGGCGCCCGCGTCGCCTGCCGCACCGGCCGTGAACTCGGCGCGCTCGCCGTCCTCGCCCTGAGCTTCCCGCTCCACCCGCCGGGCAAGCCCGAGAAGTCCCGCGCCGAGGAGCTCCTCGGCACCGGCCTGCCCACCCTCGTCGTCCAGGGCGGCAACGACCCCTTCGGGCGCCCCGAGGAGTACCCGGAAGGCCCGTACGAGCTCGTGGAGATCCCGTACGGCGACCACGGCTTCGCCCTCCCCAAGCGCGCGCCGCTCGGCCAGGACGAGGCCCTCGGGCTCCTCGCCGACGGGGTCGCCGAGTGGATCTCCGCACTCCGCTGATCTCCCCGCCGCCACCGGGAATGTTGAGCGGGGGACCACTGTTGTGGAGAGCGTCGGTGTGAGAGCAAGGAAGAGGGAGTCCGTCGTATGGGTATGACCATCTGCCCGGAGCGTGCGCAGGCCGCTGACCTCGACTGGACAGTGCTGCCCGCGCCCAAGGCCGCCCCGATTCGGGCGGCGGGCGGAGCGGTTCCTCGTCTATCCTCCGAAACGAGCGGGTCCGCCCTCGGGCTCGCCGCCGCGCTGGAGGAGGTGGGTCCGGTCACTGGGACCGACACAGGGACCGACGACGGCCCCGAGGAGACGACCGAGGAGCGCAACGCGCGCTTCGAGCGGGACGCCCTCGGCTACCTCGACCAGATGTACTCCGCCGCGCTCCGCATGACGCGGAACCCCGCGGACGCGGAGGACCTGGTGCAGGAGACCTACGCCAAGGCGTACGGATCCTTCCACCAGTTCCGCGAGGGTACGAACCTCAAGGCTTGGCTGTACCGCATCCTCACGAACACCTTCATCAACTCGTACCGCAAGAAGCAGCGTGAGCCCCAGCGCAGCGCTGCCGAGGAGATCGAGGACTGGCAGCTCGCCCGCGCCGAGTCGCACATGTCGACCGGTCTGCGCTCCGCGGAGTCCCAGGCGCTCGACCACCTTCCCGACTCCGACGTGAAGGAAGCGCTCCAGGCGATTCCCGAGGAGTTCCGCATCGCCGTCTATCTCGCCGATGTCGAGGGCTTTGCGTACAAGGAGATCGCGGACATCATGGGGACACCCATCGGTACGGTGATGTCCCGACTGCACCGGGGCCGCCGCCAGCTGCGCGGCATGCTCGAGGACTACGCTCGCGACCGCGGGCTGGTACCCGCGGGCGCCGGAGAGTCGTCGAACGATCTGAAAGGCTCGGGCTCATGAGCTGCGGAGAGCCGCACGAGACGGATTGCTCAGAGGTCCTGGATCATCTCTACGAGTTCCTCGACCATGAGATGCCCGACAGTGACTGCACCAAGTTCGAGGTGCACTTCGAGGAGTGCTCCCCGTGCCTGGAGAAGTACGGCCTGGAGCAGGCGGTGAAGAAGCTCGTCAAGCGCTGCTGCGGCAGTGACGACGTCCCCACCGACCTGCGCGCCAAGGTCATGGGCCGGATCGACCTGATCCGCGCCGGACACCTGGTGCCCGAGCAGGACATCACGGTGAGCGGCCCGACGACACCGGCCCCGCAGGAGTAGCACCTCCCGCGACACCGGCCCCGCAGGAGCAGCACCCCTGCCCGCACGAGCCGTATCAGGGAAGCGAACGGCCGCCGCGAGAATCTCGCGGCGGCCTCACGCATATATCAGCTTGTATCACCCGATGGTGCGAATCACCGGGAGCGCGCCGCCCCCGGCCGCCCAACTCGCTAGCGTGACCCGCGTGATGGGCGTGAACGTCATTCCGCGAGCGGCCCGCGTGTACATCGGCTGCGCCCTGCTCGCCGCCGGCGCGTGCGCCCTGCCCGCGCTGCGCCCCGGCGCGCCCGTCCCCTGGGGCACGGTCGCCCTCCTCACCGCCCTCTACGCCCTCTGCGAGCTGCCCGCCCGCTGCCGGCTCATCGGCCGCGCCCTCGGCGGCTCCGTCCCCATGGGCACCGGCTCCTTCTTCCCCGTGCTCCTCGCCGCCGCCCTCCTCCTGCCACCCGCCGCCGCCGCGCTCACCGCGATCCCCGGCAGCCTCCTCGCCCGCGTCGAGGAACCCCCCGCCGCACCCCGCCGCGCCTGGCGGGCCGCCGCCACCGCCCTCGCCGTCTGGGCCGCCGCCCTGAGCGCAGGCGCCCTCGGCGGCCCCACCGCCCTCGGCCGCGGCCCCGACGCCCCCGACCTGCCGTACGCGCTGCTGCCCGCCGGCGCCGCCGCCCTCGCCTTCTGCCTGGTCCTCACCGCCCTCGACGGCGGCATCCGGGCCACCGCCGACGGACTGCCCCCACGGGCCGCCTGGCGCGGCCTCCTCGGCCGGGCCCTCGCCCCGCACGCCGTCCACGGACTCGCCGGACTGATGATGGCCGTCCTCTGGCGCAGCACGTACGGACCGGTCGCGGCCCTCTTCGTGGTGCTCCCCATGTACATCTCCTGCTGGGTCTTCGCCCAGTACCACCGCGAGCGCGCCGCCCACCAGGCCACCATCCGCGCCCTCGTCCAGGCCGTCGACATCAAGGACCGCTACACCCGCGGTCACAGCGAACGCGTCGGCCACGCCTCCGTCCTGATCGCCCGTGAGCTCGGCATGGCCGAGGACCGCCTCGACGTCGTCCGCTTCGCCGGCATCCTGCACGACGTCGGCAAGCTCGGCGTGCCCACCCGGGTCCTCCGCAAGGACGGACCCCTCACCCCCGAGGAACGCCGGATCATCGAACTGCACCCCGAGTACGGCCACGAGATGGTCCGCGGCATCGGCTTCCTCGGCGAGGCACGGGCCGCGATCCTCCACCACCACGAACGCATGGACGGCAGCGGCTACCCGTACGGGCTCCACGGCGAGCAGATCCCCGAATTCGCCCGCGTCGTCGCCGTCGCCGACGCCTTCGACGCCATGACCTCCACCCGCTCCTACAGCCGCGCCCGCCCGGTACCCACCGCCCTCGCCGAACTGGAGCGCTGCGCCGGCACCCAGTTCGACCCCCGCATGGTCACCGCCCTCGCCCGGGCCCTCCACCGGCACGGCTGGCAGCCCGCCGTCACCGCCGACGAGACCACGCCACCACCGGAACCACAGCCCGAGCAGCTCCCGCCGCCACGAGAGGCCGCCCCCGGGCCCGCCCCTGCCCCCGCCCCCGCCGCAGCCAAGGAGCCCGCGTGAGACCAGGGGCCCTCACCGTCGGGGCCGTACACGGCGCCGCCCTCCTCCTCGGCCTCGCCGGCTTCGCCACCACCCTCTGGAACGGCCTCGACGAACCCGGCAACGCCCTCGCCTTCGGCACCCTCATCGCCCTCGGCGAACTCGCCCGCTGGGGCGCCGCACCCGACGAACGCGAACCCGCGCCGCTCGCCGCCGCCGGAGCCCTCGCGTACGCCCTCCTCGGCACCAGCGCCGGCACCGCCACCACCCACGGCGCCCTCCAGACCGTCGCCGTCGCCGTCGCCGCCGGCCTCGCCGGGATCGTCCCCCACCTCGCCCGAGGCCGCGGCCCCGGCCTCGACCACCTCGCCCGCCGCGTCCTCACCGTCGGCTTCGCCGCACTCTGCTTCCAGCCCCTCTACAACTCGGGCGCCGTCACCGAGCACCTCGGCCAGGGCCCCGCGTACGCCCTCTTCCTCCTCCTGCTGCTCGTCCTCACCGCCCTCTGCGACGCCGTCCTCGCCGCCCTCGTCCTGCGCGCCCGCACCGGATTCCCGTACGGCCCCCTCCTCCGCGACGAACTCCGCGCCCTCCTCGGCATCGGTTCCGCCGTCTGCGCCACCGGCACCGTCATGGCCCTCGGCGTCGCCGCCGCCGGACTCTGGGCCCTGCCCGTCCTCGCCGTCCCCCTGCTCCTCACCCAGGTCTCCTTCCGGCGGTACGCGGCCGTGCGGACCGTCAACCGGCAGACCATCGCCTCCCTCGCCCGCGCCACCGAGATCGCCGGCTGCACCCCGCCCGGACACGCCCGCCGGGTCGCCGCCCTCAGCGCGGCCGTCGGCCGCGAGCTGGGCCTCTCCGGGACCGAACTGACCGTCCTGGAGCACGCGGCCCTCATGCACGACATCGGACAGCTCTCCCTCGTCGACCCCGTCGCGGGCGGCGCAACCGCCCTCCTCCCCGCCGAGGAACAGCGCCGGATCGCCCTCCTGGGCGGCGAGGTCGTGCGCAGGACCGGCGTCCCCGAGGCCGTCGCCGTCGTCGTCGAGCGGCAGGCCGACCCGTACCGCGAGCAGCCGACGGCCGCCCGGATCGTCCGGACCGTGAACGCCTACGACGACCTCGCGGGCGACGGCGCGGGCGCCGCACTCGACGCCCTGGAGCAGCTCAGGCTCGGCACCGCCCGCGACTATCACCCGGATGTCGTCGAATGCCTGGCCAGGGTCCTGGCGCGGGGCGGAGCCGCTGGGGTGACCTCGGCGGTCCCGGGGTAACCCATGGGTAATGAGCGCGCGTCCGACCGGGCATGGTTGGATGCGAACAAGAGGGTGAAGCGACCGGCAGGCGGGAATCGTGAAGATCTTCGGGAAGGTACGGCATCGGCCCTCCGCCTCGTGGCGGCAGGCCACCGACCGCGCGTTCACGCTGATCGGCGACGGCCGGTACGAGGACGCGGGCGCACTCCTGACGCGCGCGGCGGACCTGGAGCCCTGGCTCTCCGAGTCCTGGTTCAACCTGGCGCTGCTGCACAAGTTCCGGCACGACTGGGAGCAGGCGCGGGCCGCGGGCCTGCGGGCCGTCGCGCTGCTCGACAAGGAGACCGGCGCCCCCGACTGGTGGAACGTGGGCATCGCCGCCACCGCCCTCCAGGACTGGCCGCTCGCCCGCCGCGCCTGGCAGGCCTACGGCCTCAAGGTGCCCGGCGCCGCCGCCGGCACCGGCGAGCCCGCCGGCATGGAACTGGGCAGCGCCGCCGTCCGCCTCTCGCCCGAGGGGGAGGCAGAGGTCGTATGGGGCCGCCGTCTGGACCCCGCCCGGATCGAGGTCCTCTCCATCCCCCTGCCCTCCTCCGGCCGCCGCTGGGGCGAGGTCGTCCTCCACGACGGCGTCCCGAACGGCGAGCGGACCACCACCGCAGGCCCCTCTTACCCGGTCTTCGACGAGATCGAGCTCTGGGCCCCGTCCCCCGTCCCCACCTGGGTCGTCCTCCTGGAGGCCGCCACCGAGGCCGACCGGGACGCCCTGGAGCAGCTCGCCGCCGAGGCCGGTTTCGCCGCCGAGGACTGGTCGTCCTCCGTACGGCTGCTCTGCCGCGCCTGCTCCGAGTCGACGATGCCGAGCGCCGAGGGCGAGGGCGAGCACTCCGACCCGCACGACCACAGCGAGCCGGGGCACCCCGGACCGCTCGGCCACCGCTCGCCCGGCGAGCTGTGGGTGCCCGAGCGGGAGTGCGGCATCGCGGCCCCGGCGGGCCTGGTGCGGGGGCTCCTCGACGGCTGGGTGGCGGACAGCCCGGACAGCCGGGAATGGCGTGATCTGGAGGAAGTCTGCTGACCGCTGCCCGTAGGCTGTACTCGGCACCTACCACGGGGTGTACCGGTTCGAGGAAGAAGGCGTACGGCGGACATGTCGCAGCAGGGCACTGAGCAGGAGCAGACGGGCGTGTACGCCGTGGACGACGAGGGCTTCATCGTCGACACCGAGGACACCGAGGCCCGCGAGACCGCCCACCGCGAGCGCGGCACCTCGCGCCCCATCACGGTCGTGGGCAACCCCGTCCTGCACCGCGAGTGCAAGGACGTCACCGACTTCGACGACGAGCTGGCGCAGCTCATCGACGACATGTTCGCCAGCCAGCGCACCGCCGAGGGCGTCGGCCTCGCCGCCAACCAGATCGGCGTCGACCTCAAGGTCTTCGTCTACGACTGCATGGACGACGAGGGCAAGCGCCACGTCGGCCACGTGATCAACCCGGTCCTCGTCGACCTGCCGGCGGACCAGCGCCACCTCGACGACTCCAACGAGGGCTGCCTGTCGGTCCCGACCGCGTACGCCGAACTGGCCCGCCCGGACTACGCCGAGGTCACCGGCCAGGACATGAAGGGCAACCCGATCAAGGTCCGCGGCACCGGCTACTTCGCCCGCTGCCTCCAGCACGAGACGGACCACCTGTACGGCTTCCTGTACATCGACAAGCTCTCGAAGCGCGACCGCAAGGACGCCCTCCGCCAGATGGAAGAGGGCACCCCCCGCTACCCGGTCGTCCCGAACGAGTGACGTTCTCGTAGGTACGCAGAAGGGCCCCGCACTCCTCGGAGTGCGGGGCCCTTGCGTGTGCAACGGAGACTCAGAGGTCCTCGTCGGCGTAGTCACCCATCGCCACGTCGTCGCAGAAGGTCTCCCAGAACCCCGCCGGTACGACTGCGGACGCATCGAGGACTGAGACGAGCTCGCGAATCTCGTCCGCCACTCCCTTCGTCGACTCGACTTGGGGGACGTACACCACGCGGCCGGTGGCCACGTCGATGCCGATTCTTCCGAACAGGCCACTGGCTCCGAAGGCGACCAGCCCGTTCTCTCCGGTCCCGCCCAAGAAGCCCGCCTCATCCAGTGGCCGGAACTCGCAGCCGATCAACCCTGCGGGGACACCGATCTCCCGGAGATCCGAGGCGATCTGGGCAGGCACCTCGGAAGAGGATTCCAGGTGGATCACGGTGTACTCGGGCCTGGACGACTGCGCCAGGTGCTGGTTCATGGGAAGACGCGCCCCTCGCCGTCCTCCACGTCGCTCAAGGTGCGCGAGATCAACTCCATGGACTCCCGTGACGAGAGGGCTGAGGCTCGAATCCCCTCGAAGAGCAATCGGTGGTTCTCGACCTCCACAGGATCTTCCAGGAAGAGACCGTGGGGCCAGTGGCTCGTCTCCACGACGTTCACAGGTGCGGGGGAGGAACCGAACAGCGCGCGGAAGGCGCTGTGCATGCCGGGGTAGACCGCCCGGTCGGAGGGGACGACCTGAACGACGACGTTGGGCTTGTGGCTCATCTCGATCAGTTTGCGTAGCTGTCGCCTCGTTACATCGATGCCGCCAACAGGCCGCCTGAGCAGCGATTCGTCCAGCACGGTGATGAACTGTGGCGGATCGGACCGATCGAGGATCTGCTGCCTCCGCCTCCGGAGCTGCACGTAGAACTGCATCTGTTCTTCGGAAAGACGTGAGTCGAGCCCAGCGATGAGAGCGCCCGCGTACTCGTCCGTCTGCAGAAGGTCGGGCAGGGTCATATTGCAGTAGTGGAGGATTCGATCACATTCCTCCTCAAGGGAGATCGCGTCGAGGGCGTGTGCGCTGAGGGCCCCGGCGTACTGATGCCACCACCCCTTCGTACGGGCTCTGTGGAGAAGGGCGAGCAGCGCGTCGCGCAACTCCTGGTCCTCGACTCGGTAGAGATCCAGCAGGGCGAGGAGTTCCAGCCGGCGAATGCTCTGGCGGCCCGTTTCGATCTTCGACAGCTTTCCCTGCCCACCGTCGATGTGTGCGCCGGCATCACGCTGCGAGATCTCTGCTGCCTCGCGCAGTCTGCGCAGTTCTGATCCCACGCGCCGCTGCAGGACGCCTGGCCCCGGCCGGACCGTCATGTGTACCCCTCGATGCGATCTGCTGCCGCGACTTGCCCTGGGCCCGAGGCGGTGGCGACACGATACGCGCACCGGAGGCGTCGTATCCCTCGATCGAATGTATTCGATGGAGAGAGTTGCTTGCGGCGATGCATCGCGCTCACAGTGGAGCGTCGGAGAGGGCGATCAGCCGTGATCCAGGGCGAGTTGGTGCGGCTGTCGCCTGTGATCGGTTTCTTGGGAGGGAGGCGGCGTGGGGAGCGCGCAGGGCAGGGGAAGCGGTCTGGGGGCAGAGTCAGGGGCGCGAAAGAGTGCGGCGTCGTACTGGGCTCCCCACCCGGACCTCGTTGACGCGCTCGCTCGCGGGAGCGGTTTCGACGAGTGGCTGGCCGGGCGGCTTCCCGTCGCGTCCTACGCGCGCGTCAGCCGTGATGCCGCGGGCGATGGAAGGGGCGTCGGACGCCAGCATCTGAACAATGACGACGCGGCCGCGGGATTGGGCTGGGCTGTGGTCTACCGCTTCACGGACAACGGGGTCACCGCCTCCGACCCCTTCGTCGAACGGGCAGCGTTCCTTCAATTGCTTCGTGCCCTGAGGGCGAGGCGCACGGTCGAAGGATTCTCTGTCTGCGGGGTCGTCGCGGTCGAGGAGGAGCGGCTCGCTCGTCTGCAGAACGACTACGCCCTGTTGTGTCGGGCGCTGAGCATGGAGGAAGACGGATGCTTGTACCTGGTGGACGCAGACCAACTCGTCGACGTGACCATCGAGACGGAGTGGGCTCGCAGCAGGAGGCCGGGGGAAGCGCGGCAGGGTGAGTCGGAACGTACGAGCCGGCGCCGGCGCCGCTCCGTACGGGATCACGCTCACGAGGGGCGTGGGCTGGGAGGAGCGCGCCGGTTCGGCTGGTGCGGGCCCGATGCGGCAGCGGGGCGTTCGACCAACACGGTTCTCGACCCTTATGAGTCGAGGTATCTACGCTCCGCGATCGACATGGCCCTTGCCGGAACGTCGTGGACGGCGATCACCGACTGGCTCACCGAGGAGTCGGTGCCCACGGTCCGGGGCAGCCGGTGGGCCGTGGACACCGTCCAGTCGATGGTGACGAATCCAGCGATCTGCGGGTATCGCATGGTGTCGGGAGAGATCGTCCGGGACAGGGCCTCGGGGCGGCCGGTCGTCGGCGGATGGCAGACGGTGGCGACGCCGGAGGAATGGCTGAAGCTGGTGGAGCGCTGTGATCGCTGGCATTCGCCCGACCGCACTCGGCCCACCTACAAGCAGGCTCACGCGTCTCGACTGGCGGCGCTGGGGACGGCGCGGAGCGCCCGAGAACGAAGGGAGCGGGCAGACCTCGGGCGCAAGTACCTGCTCTCAGGGTTCCTGCGCTGCGGCTACACCGGCGACGGCGGATCGATCTGCGGCTGCAAGATGGGAGGGCAGCCTCCCCGCGGGACGAACAAGCACCCCTCGTACAGGTGCGTGGCGGCCAGGTGCCGCAAGGTCGGGCGTCGCGCCGACCTCGTGGACGCACACGTCGAGTCGGTGGTGCTGCGCGTGCTTGAAGAGAGGTACCGCGACAGGGCCCCCGACGAGAGCGCGTTCCCGGCGGAGGAGCAGCTGGCCAGGCTGAGGGCATGCGGGAGCCCCACGGACCTGAGCCGTATGCAAGTGCACGATCTTGAAGAGGACCGGAGGGACTTCTACGCCCAGCAGGCCGACAGGAATCTACTGGCTCGGTTCACGAGGGAACGCTGGAGCTCGTACGACGTCAGGCAGAAGCGACTGGTCCTTGCCGCAGTGGTCGACTCGGTGGTGATTCGACCGATCCCGAAGAACCGGACCAGGAACGCGCCCTTCGATCCGGCTCTCGTCGAGGTCACGTTGAAGGAACGCTGACAGGTGAGGGCTGCCCCTTCGCAGCGCGCGATCGGGGCAGCCCTCGTCCTCTGGAGACCTAGAAGTCCTCGTCGAGGTCCACCGAGCCCTCGACCGCCACCTGGTAGGCGGACGGGCGGCGCTCGAAGAAGTTGGTCAGTTCCTGGACGCCCTGGAGCTCCATGAAGGAGAAGGGGTTGCCGGAGCCGTAGACGGGCGGGAGGCCGAGGCGCTGGAGGCGCTGGTCGGCGACGCACTGGAGGTACTCGCGCATCGACTCGGTGTTCATGCCCGGCAGGCCGTCACCGCACAGGTCGCGGCCGAACTGCAGCTCCGCCTCGACGGCTTCCTTGATCATGTCGGTGATCTGGCGGCCCAGCTCGTCGTCGAAGAGTTCCGGCTCTTCCTCGCGGACGGTGTCGACGAACGCGAAAGCGGCGTCCATGTGGCAGCTCTCGTCCCGGAACACCCAGTTCGTGCCCGTCGCCAGGCCGTGCAGCAGACCGCGCGACCGGAACCAGTAGACGTACGCGAAGGCGCCGTAGAAGAACAGGCCCTCGATGCAGGCCGCGAAGCAGATCAGGTTCAGCAGGAAGCGGCGGCGGTCGGCGGCCGTCTCCAGCTTGTCGATCTTCTCGACCGAGTCCATCCACTTGAAGCAGAACTGCGCCTTCTCGCGGATGGAGGGGATGTTCTCCACCGCGTCGAAGGCCGCCGCGCGGTCGTCCGGGTCGGGGAGGTACGTGTCCAGGAGCGTCAGGTAGAACTGGACGTGGACCGCTTCCTCGAAGAGCTGGCGCGAGAGGTAGAGGCGCGCTTCCGGGGAGTTGATGTGCTTGTACAGCGTCAGGACCAGGTTGTTCGCCACGATCGAGTCGCCCGTCGCGAAGAACGCGACCAGACGGCCGATCATGTGCTGCTCACCGGGGGTGAGCTTGGCGAGGTCGGCGACGTCCGAGTGGAGGTCGACCTCCTCCACGGTCCAGGTGTTCTTGATGGCGTCCCGGTAGCGCTCGTAGAAGTCCGGGTAGCGCATGGGGCGGAGCGTGAGCTCGAAGCCCGGGTCCAGGAGGTTCTTCTTCTCGGTGGAGCTCATTACTGGCAGGCCTCGCAGGACTCGGGGTTCTCAAGGGAGCAGGCGATCGCGTCCGCGTCGGGGGTCGCCTGCTGGACGGGGATCGGGGCGGCGGCCTGGGCGGCGCGGGCGATCCGGGTCGCCGGGCGGGAGCGCAGGTAGTACGTCGTCTTCAGGCCCTGCTTCCAGGCGTACGCGTACATCGACGACAGCTTGCCGATGGTCGGCGTCTCCATGAAGAGGTTCAGGGACTGCGACTGGTCGAGGAAGGGGGTGCGGGCGGCGGCCATGTCGATGAGGCCGCGCTGCGGGATCTCCCAGGCCGTGCGGTACAGCTCGCGGACCTCGGCCGGGACCCAGGTGAAGCCGGCCACCGAGCCGTTGGAGTCGCGCAGCGCCTCGCGGGTCTGCGCGTCCCACACGCCGAGCTTCTTCAGCTCGTCGACGAGGTACGAGTTGACCTGGAGGAACTCGCCGGACAGCGTCTCGCGCTTGAACAGGTTGGAGACCTGCGGCTCGATGCACTCGTAGACGCCGGCGATGGAGGCGATGGTCGCCGTCGGGGCGATGGCGAGGAGGAGGCTGTTGCGCATGCCGGTGGAGGCGATGCGGGCGCGCAGGGCCGTCCAGCGCTCCGGCCAGTTCAGCTCCACGTCGTAGTGGTCCGGGTGCAGGACGCCCTGGGCGGTGCGGGTCTTGTCCCAGGCGGGGAGCGGGCCGCTGCGCTCGGCGAGGTCCGCGGACGCCTCGTAGGCCGCCAGCATGATCCGCTCGGCGATCTTCGTCGACAGGGCGCGTGCCTCGGCCGAGTCGAACGGCAGCTTCAGCTGGAAGAAGACGTCCTGGAGGCCCATGGCGCCCAGGCCGACCGGGCGCCACTTGGCGTTGGAGCGGCCCGCCTGCTCGGTCGGGTAGAAGTTGATGTCGACGACGCGGTCGAGGAAGGTGACGGCCGTGCGGACGGTCTCGTCCAGGCGGGCCCAGTCGATGTCCCCGCCGGTGACGAAGGCGCCGAGGTTGACGGAACCCAGGTTGCAGACTGCCGTCTCGTCGTCGTTGGTGACCTCGATGATCTCGGTGCAGAGGTTCGAGGAGTGGACGACGGTGCCCGGCTCGGCCGTCTGGTTGGCCGTGCGGTTGGAGGCGTCCTTGAAGGTCATCCAGCCGTTGCCGGTCTGGGCGAGGGTCCGCATCATCCGGCCGTACAGGTCGCGGGCCGGCATCGTCTTGCGGGCGAGGCCCGCCGCCTCGGCCTTGCGGTAGGCGGCGTCGAACTCCTCGCCGTACAGGTCGACGAGCTCGGGCACGTCGGCCGGGGAGAACAGCGACCACTCGGCGTCGGCGTTGACCCGGCGCATGAACTCGTCCGGGATCCAGTGCGCCAGGTTCAGGTTGTGCGTACGGCGCTGGTCCTCGCCGGTGTTGTCGCGGAGCTCCAGGAACTCCTCGATGTCCGCGTGCCAGGTCTCCAGGTAGACCGCGGCGGCGCCCTTGCGGCGGCCGCCCTGGTTCACGGCGGCGACGGAGGCGTCGAGGGTCTTGAGGAACGGCACGATGCCGTTGGAGTGCCCGTTGGTGCCGCGGATCAGCGAACCGCGGGCGCGGATGCGGGAGTACGAGAGGCCGATGCCGCCGGCGTGCTTGGAGAGGCGCGCGACCTGGTGGTAGCGGTCGTAGATGGAGTCCAGCTCGTCCTGCGGGGAGTCCAGGAGGTAGCAGGAGGACATCTGCGGGTGGCGGGTGCCGGAGTTGAAGAGCGTGGGGGAGGACGGGAGGTAGTCCAGGCGGCTCATCAGGCCGTACAGCGCGCTCACTTCGTCGAGGGCGCGGGCCGAGTCGTCCTCGGCGAGGCCGCAGGCGACGCGCAGCATGAAGTGCTGCGGGGTCTCGATGACCTTGCGGGTGATCGGGTGGCGCAGCAGGTAGCGCGAGTAGAGGGTGCGCAGGCCGAAGTAGCCGAAGCGGTCGTCGCCGGCCGGGTCGATCGTGGCGTCGAGCCGGGCCGCGTGCGCCGCGACGAGCTCGGCGGTGCGGTCGGCGATGAGGCCTTCGCGGTGACCGACGGCGACGGAGGCCGAGAAGTTCACGGCGCCCTGGCCGGCGGCCTCGTCGGCGATGGTGATGGTGAGGAGCCGGGCGGCGAGCCGGGAGTACGCGGGGTCCTCGGCGATCAGGCCGGCGGCCGCCTCGGTGGCCAGCTCGCGCAGCTCCGCCTCGTCCGACGTGGCGCTGCGGCCGCGGAGGGCGGCGGCGGCGACCTTGCCGGGGTCGGTGTCCGGGAGGTCGGCGGTGAGATCGGTCAGGGTCCGCAGGAGTACGGTCCCGGGGCCGTCGGTCTCGATCGCTGCGGCCGGATCGGCGGGCGCGATGGTCACGTGGGGGCTCTCCCTCGCTCGGCTCGGGGCCTCGGGCGGGAAGGCGGGCAGGCGGGCACGCGTACGCGTGGGCGCGCCGTGTCCACCGGCCCACTCCGCGAGGCCCGGACGTCTGTGACACCCGGAACGGACGGACCGGGTGCGCTGCCGGCAGGTCTTCGGACTCACCGCGTACGAATCCGCACGAAGCACACCGTTGCGGGACAGTTCCGGATTCGCGCCGGATTCCCCTGCGTCGACAGCGAGGATGAGCATACATGTGGGGGGCGCCGCTCGTGGCACCCCCCACATGTTGTGTCGGTCCCGGCGCTACAGCTCCAGGGCGTAGGTCCTCAGCGAGAGGTCGGGGATCGGTTCCCAGTCCCGTTCGGGGGTGCGGACGAAGCCGAGGCGCTCGTAGATCCGGTGCGCGGAGACCATCAGATCGGCCGTGGAGAGCACGAGACGAGCGCACCCGGGGAGGGCCCTCGCCCGGTCCACGCAGGCCCGTACGAGGGCTTCTCCGACGCCCCTGCCGCGGGCCTCGGGGGCGACCACGAGCATCCGGAACTCGGCCTCGCCGGCGACGGCGATGTCCGCCCAGGTGGTGCCGCCGGCGGCGAAGGTCACGCCGCCGATGATCCCGCCGTCGGCGTCGACGGCGACGAGCACCTCGCTCTCGCGGGCCCGCCGGGCCGTGTCGCGGAGGACGGCCAGATAGAAGTCGTCCTCGCCGTCGTGCAGCAGCCCGTCATTCAGATAGGTGAAGCCGGTGAGGTCGCCGAGCTCCTCGTACTCCTCGGGCCGTACACCCCTGATCGTGAAGTCCATGCGTCCCAGTCTGCCGCGCGCGGGCAGACGGGAGGGGCCCGGGATCTCCTGGTGAGATCCCGGGCCCCTGCGGCGTGTCCTTCCGGTCAGTGCGTTCCGGCGCCGACCTTCGGGAGGTCGCGGACACCGGCGTCGCCGGCGTCCGCCGTGTAGTCCTCGGGGGAGGTCTCGTCGACGCCCTCGGGGGCCTTGACGGCCTTGAGGACGAAGGTCAGGACGACCGTGACGAGGACGTTGAGCACGAAGGCGGTGAGGCCGATGTAGCCGATCTCGCCGATGCCGGGGATCTCGGCGGCCGAGCCGCCGAAGTGCTTCTGGGTCGGGCTGGCGACGCCGTACGCGGCGGCCGTGCCGTACGCCATGCCGACGGCCCAGCCGGCGAGCAGCGCCCAGCGGTGGAACCAGCGGGTGAAGAGACCGCCGACGAGCGCCGGGAAGGTCTGCAGGATCCAGATGCCGCCGAGCAGCTGGAAGTTGATCGCGACGGTCTTGTCCATGGTGAGGACGAAGACCAGCGCGCCGACCTTCACCAGGAGGGAGACCAGCTTGGAGACCTTGGTCTCCTGGGCCGGGGTGGCGTCCTTCTTGATGAAGTCCTTGTAGATGTTGCGGGTGAAGAGGTTGGCCGCGGCGATCGACATGATGGCGGCCGGGACGAGCGCGCCGATGCCGATCGCGGCGAACGCGACGCCCGCGAACCAGTCCGGGAACATGGTCTCGAAGAGCTGCGGGATGGCGAGCTGGCCGTTCTTGACCTTGATGCCGGCGGCGATCGCCATGAAGCCGAGCAGCGCGAGCAGGCCCAGCATCAGCGAGTACAGCGGCAGGATGGTGGTGTTGCGGCGGATGACGTTCCGGCTCCGGGACGACAGGGTCGCCGTGATGGAGTGCGGGTACATGAAGAGCGCGAGCGCCGAGCCGAGCGCGAGCGTCGCGTAGGTCCACTGGCCGGCCTCGCCGGGGACGAGCGCGCCCTTCGGCTTGCCGGTGGCCGGGTTGACCGTCGCGTACGCCTCGCCCGCCTTGGCGAAGATCTCGTCGAAGCCGCCGAGCTTGATCGGGATGTAGATGATCGCCACCGCGATGACGATGTAGATCAGGGTGTCCTTGACGAAGGCGATGAGCGCGGGGGCGCGCAGGCCGGACGAGTAGGTGTACGCGGCCAGGACGCCGAAGGCGATGAGCAGCGGCAGGTCCTTGACGAACCAGTTCGTGTCCTCGCCGCCGCCGACGCCCATCACGTCCAGGACGGCCTGGATGCCGACGAGCTGGAGCGCGATGTACGGCATGGTGGCGAGGATGCCGGTGACCGCCACCGCCAGGGACAGGCCCTTGGAACCGAAGCGGCCGCGCACGAAGTCGGAGGTGGTGACGTATCCGTGCTTGTGCGAGACCGACCAGAGGCGCGGCAGGAAGGTGAAGATCAGCGGGTACACCAGGATCGTGTACGGGACGGCGAAGAAGCCGGCCGCGCCCGCCGCGTAGATGGCCGCGGGGACGGCGACGAAGGTGTACGCCGTGTAGAGGTCGCCGCCGAGCAGGAACCAGGTGACCCAGGTGCCGAACGATCTGCCGCCCAGGCCCCATTCGTCGAGGCTGTGCTCGTTCTCGGCCTTGCGCCAGCGCGCGGCCAGGAAGCCCATGACCGTGACGGCCAGGAAGAAGAAGACGAAGACGCCGAGCGCCACGCCGTTCACGCCGTCCTTCATCGTGCGTCACCTCCCTTGCGGGCGCGCTGGTCCCGCTGCCACAGCTTGTAGGCGACCATGGTGAGCGCCGTGGAGACCAGCACCCAGAGCATCTGGTACCAGTAGAAGAACGGGATGCCGGCGAAGAGCGGTTCGACCTTCGCGTAGGAGCTCACCCAGAGCATCGCCACGAACGGGGCGAACAGGCAGAGCGCGATCACCACCCGCACGGGAGTGATGGTCGGTTGTTTCCCTTGTGTCACATCTGACGCTTCTGACATGGCAATTCCGTCCCCTCACTGATCACCTGGGTAATGCTGGGGAAATCTAGGGGACGGGTCCGTTGCTGGGAACCCCTGTCCGCATAACGGAAGCGACTCGTCAGAGCCAGCCCTCCTTGGCGGCTCGTACGCCCGCCTCGAAACGGCTGCGGGCGCCGAGCCGGTTCATCAGTTCCGAGCTCATCCGGCGGACGGTCCGCAGCGAGACCCCGAGCCGTCGGGCCGCGATGTCGTCGGTGCAGCCGATGCCGAGGAGCATCAGCAACTCCCGTTCCTGCGGGGAGAGGTCGTGCGCGTCGCGGCGTGGGGCCTCGCCGAAGGGGGTGCCCGCGTCCCACAGCCGGTCGAAGAGCACCACGAGCGCGTGGACCAGGCCGGGGCTGCGCACTTCGAGGGCGCCCGCGCGCCCGTCCTCCGGGTCGACGGGGACGAGCGCGGCCTCGCGGTCGACGATCACCATGAGCATCGGGACGACGGGCACGGTCCGCGCCTCGCCGCCGAGGTCGCAGTACCAGCGCACGTAGTCGACGGTCGGCGGGTCGTTGCGGAAGCTCTCCTGGTAGATCGAGCGGATCCGCACCCCGCGTTCCAGGGCGAGTTGGTCGAGCGGCTGGCTCGCGTCCATCGTGTCGGGGAGCTGGGCGCCGCCGGGCAGGAGGGAGAGGCACTCGGTGCGGGCGTTCGCGGCGAGGTCCTCCAGGCGTTCGCGGACGGTGTCGAGTCCGGTGATGCGGTCCACGAGGTCGTGCCGGACGCCCGCTTCGGGGTGGTCCGCGTACGAGGCGAGGATGCCGGCGACCGCCCTGCCCGCCTGCTCGACCTGGCGCTTGCGCTTGCTCAGTTCGGCCTCGGCGCGGGAGAGCAGGAACGAGAAGCCGACGTCCGGGCTGAAGGGTTCGACCTCGCCCGAGGAGTCGTCCATGAGGACGAGCTTGAGGTCGGCGAGGCAGGCGAGCGCCTCGCGGACCTCCGGCTCGGGGCGGCCCAGATGGGCCGCCATGTCCGTCACGTCGTACTCGGGCCGCTCCAGGAGCAGGCGGTAGACGGCCTCCGTCGACTCCTTTATGCCGAGCGCCTCCAGCATCAGGTATCTCCCCCTCGTCACCTTCCGTGGTGCGACCGGTCGAACTCGTGATCGCGGTCGTCGATGCTAGAGGGGAGGAGCGGTCTAGGTCTAGACCAATCGGGGTGAACTCCCGGGTGTGGCCACGCGGGTACGCGGGTGCGGCCTCGGGGGTACGGCGGTCGGCGCGTCCACCAGCGCGCCCGCCGCGAACCCCGAGACCAGCAGCGCCAGTTCGACCTGCGGACCGATCCCCGCCGCGAGCACCGCGAGCGCGCCCGCGCCGGCCGCCACCGGACCGGCCCACCCCGGCCCGCCCGCCGCCGAGGCCGCCGAGCGCTCCAGGGACACGCAGAACGCGAAGGCGCCCACCACCAGCGGCACCCAGCCCGTCACCGCGCCGGTCCCCGCCGGGCCCCACTGCCACAGCACCACGAGCGCCCCCGCCGACGCGCCCGCCGCGAGCAGCCCGCCGAGCACCGTCCGCGCCGCCGGGCCCGGCCCCAGCCGCCGCGCGAGCACCCCGAACGCCGCAAGCGCCGCCGCCGGGACCGCGTACGGCAGCAGCCCGTACACCCCGTCCACCAGATCGCGGTCCACCACGCCCGAACCGCCCACCAGGGCGCCCGTCCCGGCGAGCGCCGACCGCAGCGCCGTCACCGTCCCGGCCCCGGCCGCCGTCATCGGCTCCTCCTCCGGGACGACCGCCACCAGGGCGGCCCCCGAGCGGTGCCAGTCGGCCGGCGCCGCCGCGAGCAGCACCCCCGGGACCCGTGCCGCCCGCGCGGCCACCGCCGCCGCGTCCGCGCCCTCGGGGACGAGGACCTCCAGCGGGTTCAGCACCCCGGACGGCAGCCCGGCCGCCGTCAGCCGGTCCAGTCCGTCCCGGGCCGGACCGCTCGCCACCAGGGCACGGGCCTCCGGATTGCCGACCCGAAGCTGCGTGGCCGCGCCGGTGAGGAGGACGAGAAGGGCGAGGCCGACCGCCGGGAGCGCGCGGGGGCTCCGTACCCGGAGAGCAGGGGGGTCCGCAACCATCGACCGCAGCACCGGCGCCAGCGTCAGGGTCGCCGCCGTGCCCACCGCGCAGACCGCGAGCCCCGCCACCCCGACCGACCGCAGGAACGCCGCCGGGAACAGCGCCAGGACCGCGCAGGCCGCCGCTCCGGCCGCCCCGCCCGTCACCGCCGACCGGGCGGCGGCCGGCCCCGGCGGCTGCGCCCAGCGGTGCACGGCGACCACGAGCGCCGTCACCGGCACCAGATACACGACCACGAAGCTGATCTCGGTGACCCCCGCCACCGCCTCCACCAGGACGAGCGCCCCCACCGAGGTCACGGCCGCCAGGAGCAGCGGCGCCAGGACCCCGAGCGGCGAGCGGAACGCCAGGACGAGCACGAGCACCAGGCCAAGCGCGCAGGCCGCCTTCGACGCGAGGGCCACCGGGCCAGGCCCCGCGAGCGCGCTGTCGTGCTGGAGCGGCAGCACCCCCGTCACCTCCACCCGGGCCTCGGGCAGGGCCGAGCGCAGCCCCGCGCGGAGCGAGACCGCCGCCTCCTCGACGGCCGCCAGACCCGCCAGGTCCGGCTTGCCCGCCCCCGGGTACACCAGGGCGTACTCGGTCCGGCCGTCCGCGCCGAGGAAGCCCTCGTCGCCCGTCCCCGCGTACGAGACCGTCCGCGCGCCCGGTCCCGCCGTCCGTCCGAGCGCGTCAGCGAGCCGCGTGGCGGCCGCCCGGTCCCGTACCTCCCAGGTCACGACCGCCACCAGCGGGGCGACGGCGGCCCCGTTCCCGTACCGCTCCTGGATCGCCAGGTTCGCCCGGTGGCCCGGCCCGCCGGAGGCCGTGAACGACTGGTCGAGGCGCCCGAGCCCGAGCACCGCCGCCGCTCCGCCGAGCAGCAGCACGAGGAGCCACACCACCCCGACCGCCACCCGGTGGCGCGGCACCACGGTCCGTACGCGCTCAGTCCACATCGTCGAGCCGCTTCCTGAGCTCCTCGTCCAGACGCAGCCCCACCGCGCCGAGCGCCTCGTCCAGCTGCCCCGGCGCGCTCGCCCCGATCACCGGCAGGACGGGCAGCTCACCGCCCAGCGCCCAGGCCAGGACCACCTGGTTCGCGGTCACCCCGAGCTCCGCCGCCACCTCCGCGAGCACCTTCAGACGCCGCTCCGAACCCGCGTGCCGGTACTGGGACGGGATCTCCTTCCCCGGATCCGTGTACGCCCCCGTGAGCTGCGTCGTGTACGCGGTGAACGTCAGCTCCGGCCGCGTCCCCAGGTAGTCGAGCAGCTCCTCCGAGGCGTGCGGGTTCACCCCGAACTCGGCGCCGGGGCGCGGCCGCAGGTAGGTGTAGCGCTGCTGCACGGCCGCGTAGTCCGGCAGGTCCGCGGCGACCGCCGCGCCGCGCGACTCCTCGATCCGCCAGGCCGCGAAGTTCGAGCAGCCCGCTCGGCCGATCTTGCCCACGTCCACCAGCTCGCCGAAGGCGCCCATCGTCTCCGCGACCGGGGTCGACCGGTCGTCGATGTGCGCGTAGTACAGGTCGATCCGGTCCGTGCCCAGGTTCCGCAGGCTCTCCTCCACCTGACGCCGGATCACCGGCGCCGACAGACCCTCCGCGCACTCCGGCCAGGCCGAGCCCGGCGGGTCGGGCAGCGCGCCGACCTTGGTGGCGAGCACCATCTCGTCCCGGACGCCCCGGCTGCGCAGCCAGCGGCCGATGAGCAGCTCGGACTCGGCGCCGGTCGCGCCCGGCTCCCAGAAGGCGTACGTGTTCGCGGTGTCGATGAAGGTGCCGCCGGCCTCGTGAAAGCGGTCGAGGACCGCGAAGGCCGCGGCCTCGTCGATCCGGGTGCCGAACGGCAGGGTGCCCAGGCACAGCGTGGACACGCGCGGGCCCTCGGGGCCGCCCAGGTTCGTGTACTCCATGGCTTCTTCTCTCTTCTCAGACGGAGACGGTCAGTTCCTGGACCAGGTGGTCCGAGAGCCCCTCGGCCTCGGGGAAGCGGTACGAGCCGACCCGGGCGCCACCGCCGGTGAACGCCCAGTCGATCCGCCACAACCGCAGCCGCGCGCGGGCGTTCCAGCTGGCCGGCAGGACCGAACGGCAGGCGCCGATCGCGTCGCGCAGCGCCCGGGGCATCCGGCGGATGTCGCCGATGGCGGCGCTGGTGTTGAAGTCCCCGGTCACCAGGACCGGGTGCGGGTTGGACCGCAGGTCGGCGACGAGCGCCGCGTACTCCCGGTCGCGGGCCGCCGCCCGGCGCCGCATGTCCCGGAGGAAGGCCGGACGCAGCGGGTTCATGACCGTGAGCTGGACCGGGATGTGCACGTTGTACGTGGACAGGACGCCGTGCCCGACCCGCAGGTCCACCCGGAGCGAGCAGGCGCCGACGGGCACGGGCGGCCCGGCGGGCGGGAACCGGGACAGGGTCACGGAGTTGTTGCCGACGGCCAGGTGGTGGCGGGGGAACGCGGCCCGCAGCCGCTCCTCGTCGTCGATGTCCCAGACCTCGCCGCCCTCGAAGCCGTTCAGGTACTCCTGGAGGACGTACACGTCGGCGTCGAGCGCGCGCAGGAAGGCGTAGAAGCGGTCGGGGTCGCCGCCCTGGTTCCAGTGCTGCGTGTTCCAGGACACCAGCCGCAGACCGCCCGGGCCCTCCGTGCGCCGCACGAGCCCCCGCAGGTTGATGCCGTTCTGCGGCCAGGCCACCAGGAGGCAGCCTGCGGCGAGCGCCGCCGCGAGCCCGTCGCCCGTGGCCCCGGCGGCGGCGAGCAGCGCCAGCGGGACGGCGGCGAGCGTGACCGGCGGGAGGAGCGAGACCGCGAGCCAGGGCCACCAGCGGCCGTTGAGCGCGAGGTGCAGCGCGAGGAAGACCGCCCATCCGAGGGCGCAGTACAGGACCATCGCCGTCATCCACTCCCCGGCAGCGCGACCCACAGGTCCTGCACGGCGTGGTCGGAGAGCTTCTCCGGCGCGTTGAACTCGTACTTCTCGGCCCGCGCCCCGTTCCCGGTGAACGCCCAGTCGGTCCGCCAGAAGGGCTTCCAGCCGCCCTCCTCCCAGCTCGTGGGGTACGGGTCGGTGCTCACCTCCGCCGCGTCGTCGAGGCGCTCCCGCAGCGGGTCGAGGTCCGCCATCGCGGCCGTCGCGTTGAAGTCGCCGGCCACCACCACCGGGTTCCGGTTGGCGGCCAGGTCGGCCTCCAGGCCCTCGTACTGGGCCCGGCGCGGGGCGAACCGTTCCCGCATGTGGCGGTAGAAGGCGGCGGAGAGGAGCCCGTCCGGCATGCTGTTCCACACCGGCATGTGCACGTTGTAGAAGGACACCGCGCGGCCCCCGACCAGCACGTCCGTCCGCAGCACCTTGTTCGCGCCGAACTCCGTCGCCCAGTCCGCGCCGGGCGGCACCTCCCGGGCCGGGCCCACGGCCGGCTGCCGCAGGATCGGGAAGCGGGAGAGCGTCACCAGCTCGCCCCGGACGGCCACCTGGTAGCCGGGGAACTCCCGGTGCAGCCGCGCCAGGTCGTCGATCGGCAGCTTCCCCTTCCGGTCGGCGGTGACGTGCTGGTACTCGTGCAGCAGGTACACGTCCGCGTCCTTCGCCTTCAGGAAGGCGTAGAAGTGGTCCTGGGTGCCGAGGAGCTGGTTCCACGAGTTGGTGTTCCAGGCGAAGACCCGTACGGCGTCCGCGCCCGGCCGGGGCTCCGCCCGCCAGAGCGCCGCCGGGTCGAAGCCCGACCGCCCGAAGCCCAGGAGCAGGGCGAGCGCGGCGGCGGCGAGCGTCCGCCACCGGGCGGCGCCCCGGGCGAGCGGGGCGAGGGCCGCCACCGCGAGCGGCACCAGGGCGAAGACGGCCGGCGGGACGATGCCGACGAGGTGCCCGAGCCAGATCCGGCCGTCCGCCGCCCACTCCACGAGGAGCAGGACGAGCCAGGCGAGGGCCGCTCCCAGGACGAGCCGGTTCCGGCGGTTCCGTACGGGCACGGTCCGAGCCGGCGCGAGCGTGTCAGCCACGGGAGGCACCCACGGCGACCGGTGCGAGGTCCGGGCGCGGCTGCGGGTCGTACAGGTGCCGGAACCGCTTCGAGCACAGCCACTGCACGCCCGCGACCCCGATCGCCGCGCACACCGTCAGGTTCACCAGGAAGTTGACCGCCACGAAGTACCCGAGGAACAGCCGCCCGCGGTGCCGCCGCACCTCCCGGTACATGTCCAGGTCGCCCCAGACGCCCAGGAGGAACAGGGCGAGCGGGAGCAGTGCCCACGCGGCCCCCCACAGCGGCGGCGCGGCGAGCGCGGCGACCGTCAGGGGCGCGGCCAGGCTGGCGCCCGCGCGCGGCCCGGTGACGAAGCCGCCCTGGAGGTGGCGCCGGCCGAGGATGAGCGGCACGGCGAGCCGGGCGCGGGCGAAGACCTTGTCGAGGACGATCCGTACGGTGTCGTCGTGGTCGTGCCGGCCGCGTACCTCAAGGGAGCTGAGGACCGTGTACCGCTCGGAGATCCGGCGGCCGTAGTCCTGGTCCTCGGTGTGCCGCAGGAGCGGGTTGAACGGCCCGACCTCGTCGAAGACCGTCCGGGGGACGGCGAGGATCGCGGTGTGGACGGTGTCGATGACCCCTTCGGACTTCAGCAGCAGGTAGTACTGCTGGAGCGAGCGGTACTCCTCGACGAGGCTGTCCCGGATGAGCGGCTCCGGTTCGTAGGTGCCGCAGATCGCCCCGTACCCCTGCCCGGAGCCGAGGAGTTCGACGGACCTGGCGACCGCGTCGGGGTGCATGGCCACGTCGGAGTCGAGGAAGACGAGGATCTCGCCGGAGGAGAGCTCCGCGCCGAGGTTGCGGGCGACCGCGACGCCGCTGTTGACGCCGGTGGAGACCACCCGGGCGCCGGCCGCGGCGGCGATCGCCGCGGAGTCGTCGGTGGAGCAGTCGTCGACGACGATGACCTCGATGTTCGGGTACGTCTGGGCGAGGGCGGCCTCGACGCACAGGCCGATGGAGCGGCCGTAGTTGTAGTTGGGGACGATGACGGAGACCAGGGGGAGGGTCATGTGGGGGGTTCTCCTAGAAGAGGACCTTGGCGAGGGAGAGGGCTCCCTGCCGCCAGGGTTCGACGCTGGTGACGCCCTCGCTCTTCTTCGCGGGGCGGGCGCCGGCGGTGCGCTGCTGCTCGCGCCACCAGGCGTAGGTGCGCAGGATCGCGTCCTGGTTGGAGTGCTTCGGCCGGAAGCCGAGGACGTCCCCGGCCTTGTCGGTGGAGACGAAGCTGTCGTCGAGCAGCTTGTGCAGCAGGCGGCCGTAGACGGGGGAGAGCCCGGAGCGCTGGAGCAGGCTGAGCGCGGCGAGGGCGGGCTTCGCGGGCAGCGAGCGGACCCGCTTGCCGTGCCCGGCGGCGTCCAGGACGGCCTGGAAGTCCTCGCGTATCGTGCCGAACTCGGTGGCGCCGAGGTTGAAGGTGTCGTCGGCCCGCTCGGCGGGCGCCCGCATCGCGGTGACGACCGCGTCGACCAGGTCGGCCACGTCGAACATCTGGATGCGGACGTCTCCCCGGCCGAGGACGGGGAAGTTCCGGCCCTCCTCGGCCCATTCGAAGAGCATCGCGAAGAGCCCCATCCGGCCGGGCCCCAGGAAGGTCTTGGGCCGCAGGATCGGCACGCACATCTCCCGGCCGCGGAACCGCTCCGCGACCTCCTCGGCCTCCGCCTTCGCGGCGCTGTACGTGTCGACGGGCTCCCTCGGGTACTCCTCCGGGGTCGGGACCACCTTCGGCAGTCCGTACACGGCGGTCGAGGAGATGTGCACGACCCGGGGCACGGCGTTCGCCTCGGCGGCCGTCAGGACCGCCTCCGTGCCGCCGACGATCACCGAGCGGATGGTGTCCGCCGGGTAGCTGGGCAGGGCGGCGGCGCAGTGCACCACCACGTCGGCGTCCGCCGTGACCCGCTTCATCGCCACGGTGTCCCGGACGTCCGAGACCGTGTGGGTCAGGTGCGGGTGCTCCGTGCGCGGGGCCCGCAGGTCCACGCAGTGCACCTGCCGGCCCTCGTCGAGCAGCCGCTCGATCAGGGTCGAACCGAGCATTCCGGCACCGCCGGTGACCACGATGCGCTCTACCACAGCGACGACACCTTCTCCTTGACGAAACGGGTGAGCAGACGGGGCAGACCCTGGGCGAGGGTCTTGTCGAGGCAGTCCAGGAAGAACTCGACCTCGTGCGGTTCGGCGACCAGCGAGGGGGCGACCATCAGCGGGTTGTCGCCGTTGAGCGTGTAGTACGTGTAGATGCCGTGGTCCCGGTACAGGGCGTTGACCACCGACGAGGTGATGAGCTTGGTGCGGAAGCGCGGGTCCTTCGTCATCGCGCCCGGCACCAGCTTCGTGACCAGCTCCAGGATCTTCGGGCCCTTGTGCAGGAAGACCCCGTGCAGCGCGCCGTGGCCGCGGACCTCGGCCACCACGTCCGGGTACTCCTTCGCGATCCGCTCCAGACCCGGGGCGAGGATCCGCTCGATGTCCCGGGCGCGGGCCGGATAGTCGTCCTCGACGGCCACGTTGACGGCCTCGATGGCGGTGACCGCCTCCTCGCCGAAGCCGTAGTAGGTGGTGGACGTCGACTGGAGCAGGGCGTCGGTGAGGTTGTCGTAGGCCTTGCGGAAGACCGGCTCGCGGGCCACGAAGGCCGAGATGGAGGACTTGCCGCCGCCGAAGGACTTCGAGGTGGTGAGGATGTCGGGGACCAGACCCTCGTACCGCATGAAGTGGAAGAGGGTGCCGGTCTTGCCCCAGCCGGTGTAGATCTCGTCGAAGAGCAGCACGATGTCCTCGGCCGTGCACAGCTCGCGGAGGCCGCGCAGGAACTCCTCGGAGCACTCGTTCATCGTGGACGCCGACAGCGGCTCGATGAGGATCGCGTACACGTCGGACTCGCCCTTGGCGGTGCGCAGTTCGGCGACCAGCTCCCGTACGGAGTCCAGGTCGCCGTACCGGAAGATCCCCACGCCGGGGATGCCGGGGAACTGGAACGTCGACGCGTTCTGGCCGGTCAGGCTGCCCGAGCCGAGCAGCTTGCCGTGGAAGGAGATGTCGGCCCGCAGCACCCGGGAGCGCCGGCCGCCGTGGTACTTGTACGCCAGCTTGACCGCGCCCTCGACCGCCTCCGCACCGGAGTTGGGGAAGAACGACATGTTCAGGTCGCCGGGCAGCAGCTCCGCCAGGTTGTGGCCGAGGGCCGCGATGTACGGCGAGAAGTAGGTCTTGTGGACCTCCATGCTCTTCCGCTCCTGGAAGCGCTGCCGGGCGGCGAGGATCCGGGGGTGGTTGTGGCCGTGGTTGAGGACGCCGACCCCGCCGGTGAAGTCGAGGACGCGGCGGCCGTCGCGCTGGGTGATCCAGACGCCCTCGGCGCTCTCGACGAGCTCCTGGCCGAAGCCGAAGGAGGTCATCAGGGAGACCTGGCTCTTGTTGACGTGGTCCTTGTACAGGCCGTGGACCTGCTTGGTCGTCAGCGACTCGCAGTCGTCGACGGTGTAGAGCTGACCGGACACGGGATTCCTTCGGGAGAGTCGGGAACGTGGGGGGAGTGGCGGGGCAGGGTGAGGAGGAGGGCGGCGCCGCCGACCAGGACCTCGCTGAGCGTGCAGACCACCCGGCTGGCGACGGCGGCCGCGGTCGCCTCCTGCCAGGGCAGGACGGCGGTCAGGGAGAGCAGCAGCAGGGCCTCGCGGGCGCCCCAGCCGTCCGGCAGGACGACCACGAGGCTCGCGGCGGCGGTGGCGAGGGCGAAGCCGCCCACGCAGACCGGCAGCGCGGTCAGCGGCGGGGCGCCGAGCATCACGGCGAGCGCCCACAGGTGCAGTCCGGACACCGCCCAGGAGGCGGTGGCGGCGGCGAGCGCCCGGCGCACGCCCCGGGCGCTCGCCCGGGCCTGCGGCGCCGGCCGCCGGGCCAGCCGGGCGGCGGCCGCGGCCAGCCGGTTGAGCAGGCGCGGTCGCACCACGAGCAGCAGGGTGAGCGCGCCGGGCAGGACCAGCCACCAGGCCCCGGCGCCGAGCGTCCAGGGCGCGGCGAGCGGTCCGACGGCGAGGCCGGTGAGGACGGCGACGATCAGGTTGAGCAGGAAGACGGCGAGCACGACCGGCGCGGGCACCCCGGCGGCGCCGGCCATCCGCAGCTGGGCGAGGACGCCCCAGACCGCGCCCGGCACGTACTTGCCGAGGTAGGAGGTGAAGTAGATCCGGGTGCTGGTCCGGCCGGGCAGCCGCGGCCCGAGGTCGGTGAGCAGGCTGCGCCAGGTGGCCATGGTGAACAGGACGGCGACGGCGTTGGCGGCGAGGGCGAGGAGCAGGTACGGGACGGAGCCGGGCCGCAGGAGGAGCGCGGCGAGCTCACCGGCCCGGTCGTACAGGGCGAGGCCGATGCCGGTGAGGACGGCGAGCGGGAACAGGATCCGCAGCGGGCGCGGGAGCCGTGCGCCGCCGGCCCGGGGAGCGGTGGCCGTGGTCATCGGCCGAGCCGGTCGAGCAGCCACGCGCCGGTCAGGAGCGCCGACCAGAGCAGCGCGTTGGTCACCGTCATCCGGTCGGCGAACAGGGCCCGGGTGGGGTTGCCGCCGCCGGAGTCGACCACGATCAGCTGGAGGTAGCGGGCGAGGCCGAAGAGCGCGAACGGCGCGGTGAGCACGGCGACGAGCGGCCCGTGCGCGCCGAAGACCGGGCTGGCCTGCACGTGCAGCACGTAACTCACCGCCGCGAGGACCGCGGTGAAGCCGAGCAGCTGGTCGAGGAAGCCGACCGTGTAGCCGCGCAGCGCGGGCCGGTGCAGGACCCCGCCGACGGCCATCTCGTGCCGCCGTTTGCCGAGGATCAGCAGGAGGCAGAGGGTGAGCACCCCGAGCGCCAGCCAGCTGGGCACCGGGTTCCCGGAGGCCAGACAGCCCTGGGCGAGCCGCAGAACGAACCCGAGCGCGACGATGAACACGTCGAGCAGCGGCACGTGCTTGAGCCCCCTGCTGTACGCGGCGTTCAGCGCGACGTACGCGGCGACCGGCCACCAGTCGGCGGGCGCGGTGGCACCGGTGGCGACGGTCAGTCCGACCGTCGCCGCGAGGAGCAGCGCGAGGGCGGCGGCGAACGACACGGCCGTGCCGACGCCGATCCGGCCCGCGGCGATCGGCCGGTGCCGCTTCTCCGGGTGACGGCGGTCGCGGTCCCGGTCGCCGATGTCGTTGACCAGGTAGATCAGCGCGGAGGCGAGGGTGAAGACGGCGATCGCGGCGAGGGTGCCGCCGAGCGCGCCGGCGTCGAGGCGGGGGGCGCCGAGCAGGCCGAGGGGGACGACGACCAGGTTCTTCGTCCACTGTCCCGGGCGGACGAGGGCGGTGAGGTCGGCGAGGCGACTGGGGGGAGGGGAGGCCGGCGGACGGACCGCCGGCGCCTCCCGTCCGGTGAGCGTGGGCGTGGCCATGGACGTACTCCTGTGGGGAGGGTCGTACGGGTGGTCATACGGAGGTGGTGGCGGTGGGGACGGTCCGGCGGCGCACGCTCGGGCCGAAGTCCGGCTCGGTGAGCCAGCGGACGGCGCCGCGGGCCGCGCCGAGGACGATCGCCTGGTGCAGGACGAAGTGGACGGCGGTGAAGTACAGGAGGAACCCCGGTCCCCGGGTCCGCAGCGCGAACCGGCTGAGGCCCGGGTCGGCGCAGGCGAAGAGCAGCGCGCACAGGGCGGGGACGAGCAGCAGCCAGGGGGAGAGCAGGCCGAGCAGCAGCGTGGGGAGGGACAGCGCGGCGGCGAGGACACCGAGCGGCCGGTTGGCGGTGAGGCCGCCCTCCCGCATCTGCCCGAGCGCGGCGATCAGCAGCTGCGAGCGCCGGTACTGCTCCGAGAGCATCGCCCCGAGCCGGTCGACGTCGTCGTGGCGGCCGCGGATCGCCTCGGTCATCAGGATCCGGTGGGTCCGGACGAGCCGGCCGCTGTACTCGACGTCCTCGGAGTCCCGGAGGTTCTCGTCGAAGGGGCCGGTCTCCTCGAAGACCTGCTTGCGGATCGCGCCGAGGGCGAAGAAGGCGGTGCGGACCTCGCCGGCGGCGCGGTGGCGCCAGTAGTGGGCGTGCAGGGCGTGGTAGCGCTCCACGGGCCCGTCGTCGTAGAGCGGTTCGGGGTCGAGGACGCCGTGGACACAGCCGAGGCCGGGGTCGTCGGCGAGCAGGTCGGCGGCGTTCGCGAGGGCCTCGGGGTGCAGGGCGGTGTCGGAGTCGAGGAAGAAGAGGACCTCGCCGCGGGCGGCGGCGGCCCCCATGTTCCGGGCGGCGGACACCCCGCGGTTGTGGGGGTTGGCGATGAGGACGACGTCGAACTCGCGGGCGATGTCCCGGGACCGGTCGGTGCTGGCGTCGTCCACGACGATGACGTCGAGCGGGGCGTGGGTCTGGGCGAAGACCGAGGTGAGACAGGCGCGGAGGGTCTTCTCGTAGTTGTAGTTGGGGATGATGACGGACACGCTGGGACGGGCCCTGGGCATGGGGGTTCCTTGGGAGGTGGGGCTCTTCGAGAGGCGAGGGCTCTTCGAGAGGTGGGGCTCTTCGAGAGGCGAGGGCTCTTCGAGAGGTGGGGGGTGTCAGAGGAGCCGGAAGTCCGCGATGCGGTGGCGGGAGAGCTCGGGGGAGTGGCCGAGGAGGAGCCGGCAGAGCAGCAGCGCGTGGCCGACGGCCTCGATCTCGTCGGGGCCCCTGATGTAGAGGGCCAGCCGGACGGTGCGGTCGAGGACCAGTGCCCGGGCGGACTCGAAGCGGTCCTGCGGCCGGGCGACGCGGTGCAGCGTCTCGACGAGTCGTGCGGCGGACGGGGCCGGTGGGGGGTCGGCGTCCGGTGCGGGGTCGTCGTCCGGTGCCCTCATCGAGACGCCGATGAGGTAGATGGGGATCAGCCCCAGGAGAAGCCGTCGTTGCCGTCGGAGGGCTGGACGGTCGACGTCACGGTCCCGCTCGTGATGTCGCCGGAGGCGGTGACGGCGGGCGCCGGCTGCGTCGCCAGGACCAGGGTCAGCGCGGCCGCGGCGGGGACGGCCAGGGCGACGACGGCACGGAGCTGAATGCGGGCGAAGCTGGCGAAACGGGCGCTGCTGGGCATGGCGGGGCTGCCTTCCTCAAGGGTGCGGAGTGGGGGTCGCGGGGGTGGTTCCCCGGGGCCGCTCCCGGGCTCTGCCGGGCGGCTTCGACATGTCCAAGACTGGCCTGCCGGGGGTGCCCTGTCACCGGAGAACGGCTGGCGCCAACCGCGTGGCCGTTAGGGGCCAGGAGCTGCCACGGGCCTTCGCGCGCCGCCCACCAGGGGGTTTCCCGGAGGCGTCACGTTCCTGCCAGGCGGAAGGTGCCGGGCGCCCGTCACGTCCCGTACGACCTCCGGAAACGCCGGACGGCCGCACCCCCCGCCGGGGTGCGGCCGTCCGTCTCGTACGGGATGCTCAGCCGTTGGGGCGCTTGAGACGCGCCACGAACTTGTACCGGTCGCCGCGGTAGACGGACCGTACCCACTCGACCGGCTCGCCCTGGGCGTCCAGGGAGTGGCGGGAGAGCATCAGCATCGGCAGGCCCACGTCCGTGCCGAGCAGCCCGGCCTCGCGCGGGGTGGCGAGGGAGGTCTCGATGGTCTCCTCGGCCTCGGCGAGGTGCACGTCGTAGACCTCGGCGAGTGCCGTGTACAGCGAGGTGTACTTCACGAGCGAGCGGCGCAGCGCCGGGAAGCGCTTCGCCGACAGGTGGGTGGTCTCGATCGCCATCGGCTCGCCGCTCGCGAGGCGCAGGCGCTCGATGCGGAGCACCCGGCCGCCGGCCGAGATGTCGAGCAGTCCGGCGAGGGTGTCGTCGGCCGTGACGTACCCGATGTCGAGGAGCTGCGAGGTGGGCTCCAGGCCCTGGGCCCGCATGTCCTCCGTGTACGAGGTGAGCTGCAGGGCCTGCGAGACCTTGGGCTTGGCCACGAACGTGCCCTTGCCCTGGATGCGCTCCAGGCGGCCCTCGACGACCAGCTCCTGGAGGGCCTGGCGCACGGTGGTGCGCGAGGTGTCGAACTCGGCGGCGAGCGTGCGCTCCGGCGGGACCGGGGTGCCGGGCGGCAGGGTCTCCGTCATGTCGAGCAAATGCCGCTTCAGTCGGTAGTACTTGGGCACGCGCGCGGTGCGGGTGGGTGTCCCGCCCTCTGTCTCCGTACTGCCCGCGTCCGTGGCCATGGCCTGCCTTCCCGACTCCTGTGCTGCTGCCGTCACCGGCTCCTCCGTCTGTCGCGGCTCACATGGTGGCACGGACCGGTCACGGGTCGTCGCCCTCCCTCAGGTGTCGGTCCGATAACGGACGCGACTGCCCTTCTTATACACCCTTGACACCCCTAAAGGTCTAGGCCAAGCTCCGGGTACTGGTCTAAACCATTAAAGACCAGGTCCCAGCCCCACGAGCACTACCTGACGTATGTCTTCGCGCGGTGGGCAGGGGTTGCAGGCATCCCTGAGGAGGGTGGCGTGAAGCGCAAGCTCATCGCGGCGATCGGCGTCGCGGGCATGATGGTCTCCATCGCTGCGTGTGGTTCGGACAGCGACAGCGGCAAGGACGGCGGCAAGGCCACGGCCGGCGGCAACAAGACCCTGACGGTCTGGGTCATGGACGGTTCCGCGCCGGACGCCTGGATGGCCGAGGTGAACAAGGCCTTCGAGGCCAAGCACCCGGGCGTCAAGGTCAAGGTCGAGAAGCAGATCTGGAACGGCATCCAGGAGAAGGTCACCACCGCCCTCTCCGAGGACACCCCGCCGGACGTCCTCGAGCTCGGCAACACGCAGACCGCCGGCTACGCGGTCACCGGCGGTCTCGCCGACCTCTCCGGCGACAAGGCCAAGCTCGGCTACGACGCCTGGAACAAGGGCATGGTCGCCTCCAACGAGCTGGACGGCAAGCTCTACTCCGCCCCGTGGTACGCCGCCAACCGCGTCGTCGTCTACGACAAGGCCGCCTTCAAGAAGGCCGGCGTCACCCCGCCGAAGACCCGCGCCGAGTGGATCGACGGCCTGAAGAAGCTCAAGGCCTCCGACCCGAAGTCGCAGGCGATCTACCTGCCGGGCCAGTCCTGGTACGTCCTCGCCGGCCTCATCTGGGACGAGGGCAGCGACCTCGCGGTCAAGGACGGCGACAAGTGGAAGGGCAACCTGTCCTCCCCCGAGGCCGCCAGCGCCATGAACTTCTACAAGGAGCTGGCGTCCTACTCCACCGCTCCGAAGGACAAGGACGAGGCGACCCCGCAGCAGTCCACCGACATCATCCCCAAGGGCGGCGTGGCGTCCTGGATCGGTCTCGGCTGGGAGGCCGGCGGCGCCATCGACGCCATGAAGAAGGCCGGCAAGACCGCCGACTTCGGCTACTTCCCGATCCCGGGCAAGACCGCCGACAAGCCGGGCTCCGTCTTCCTCGGCGGCTCCAACCTCGCCATCGCCGAGCGCTCCCAGAACAAGGACCTCGCCAAGGAGTGGCTGGCCCTCGCCGCCGGCAAGGAGTTCATGACGAAGTACGCCGCCGCCACCGAGGGCGCGCTGCTTCCGAACACCGACGCCGCGCAGTTCAAGCCCGCCGCCGGCTCCTTCGCCGAGGCCATGGCCGCCTCCTCCGCCTCCGGCAAGGTCACCCCGGTCACCCCGGGCTGGGCGAACGTCGAGACCGCGCCGAACCCGATCAAGGACTACATGACCAAGGTCCTGAAGGGTGAGGACGCCAAGAAGGCCGGCGAAGCCGCCGACAAGGTCATCAACGAGCGCATCAACCAGCAGTAATCCGTAGCCCCGGTGGTGGGGGGGGGGTGGGGGCCGGCCCCCCCCCCCCCCCCGGGGACGC